>CAZLMS010000041.1:0-11812 GCA_964560645.1 uncultured Flavobacteriales bacterium
GTTACCAAAAACGACGGCGTGGATAATTCAAATTCTGCGGTTTTATTTTGCGTTGCCACAAATTTAGGACGAACATAAGCATGCAAAGCCCATTGTTTTAGCGTTAAATCAAATTCTGCTTCTCCGAAAATTTGCAGGGGAGGAGTAAGAGGCAGCCATTCGTTTGTTTGCACTTTTCTTTGTTCTGTGTAAGCAGCTCCTGTTGAGATGCTCCATTTTTTCGCAGGATGATAAAATGCTTGAAATTCAGCTCCGAAATTTACGGATGAGGTTTGCATGTATTGATATATGGTACTGTTTAATGCGGTTTTTTGCAAGTAAATAAAATTCGGGAAATAAGAGAAGTAAGGCGTAAATTTTACTAAAAATGTTTTTTGATGATAGTTAATATTGCCGTCAAGTTGGATGTTTTGCTCGGTAGTTAGGTTTTTATTGCCTATTTCCGTTCTGTAAGCCCCCCGATGTGCGCCATTAGAAGTAAGTTCGGCTATATTCGGATAGCGAAATCCTGATGATAAATTAACTTTTACGTTAAATTCTTCTACAGGATGATAGGAAACTCCTATGCTTCCCGCAAAACCGGAAAAAACTCTCTCGAACGGGCTTGAAAATTTTCCGTATCCCGACACGGACAAATCCGAGTAGTCTGCCCTTCCGCCCGAAATAAATGTGTATTTTTCCGTTTCGTATTTATAAATGCCGTATAGTCCTATGGAACGCTGAAAATAGGAGGGGATTAAAAATTCATGTCCTCCGGAAATATTGTTTTGAATAAACCCGTTAGCGCCCAGTATCAATTCATTTTTTTCTTTGATTAAGATATGATAATGAGTATTAAAGGAATATGTTTTAAGATTAAGCGATAAAGCCAAAGAATCTTCTTCCCCGTCGTGAGGTTCTTCAAATTCTTGCCTCAAATTGTTTTGAAATCCGATATTTGCTTCCAGCCAATTTTTGCCTGTTTTGATGACGTGATTGCTGATTATCTTCAAATGTCGAATGTTTTGAAAAGGGAAGTTAATATTATGAAAATCATCGTCTAATAAATCCGTATCAAGTTTACCATGTGTGGCAGGGAAAAAGCCGGCTTGTTGTTTAAAGTTATTGATACTTATTTTAGAAACGCCGTATTTATGGAGTTTCCCGAAAGCTATCCGGTAATCTTGTGTTTTCCCGGCGGTGTTATACAGTTTATTTTCCGGTAATGTAATGATGGTGTCGAAAGGCAATACTTCAATTTGGTCGGCAGGAAGTTGAATGTCTTCATATCGCCGTGCCGTAAAACGAGATTTCAAAAACCAATTATTTTTATTGATGTTTAAAAAAGGTGAAATGCTTTTTGCGTTATTGTTAGATGAAAAAGAAGTGCTTAAACCTCCTTTTAATGTGTTTTTTTTCGGAATGATATTATCCGATATTTTAACAGCACCTCCTATGGCATTGCTTCCGTAAACCAGCGACATAGGTCCTTTAATTACCGAAATGTTCTCTATATCTTCGCTTTCTATTTCTATGCCGTGTTCGCTGCCCCATTGTTGCCCTTGTTGTTGAATTCCCATATCAACGGTTGCTATTCGGTTTCCCGAAAAACCTCTTATCATGGGTTTTGCGATATAATTAGGGGAAGAAACGGCATTTACTCCCGGAATTTTCTCCATGGATTTTATCCAAATTGCTTTTCCCGAATAATTCAAGTTTTTAGTATCAAGGTTTTCTACCGAATAAGTTAACCGGTTCTGCTCGCTTTTTATCGGAGAATCTTCTATTACAATTTCTTTCAGTTGAATACGGGTGGGTTTTAAAGTAAATGTCATAAACGTGTCCGATTTTAGCAGAATACTCTTTTGCAAAGCTTCATATCCTAACGCTACAATATGAATATGATAATTGCCTGTTTTTAGGGACTGAAATTCAAATGCTCCTTGCTCATCCGCAGTGGTTCCTTGTGCCAATTCATGAATAACAATTTCTGCAAATGCTATAGGACGTGCTTCGGTATCCGTTACTTTACCTTTAATTTTATAGCTTTGGGCAAATGTTTTAAAAAAGGTAAATAAGGCTAAAAGAAAAAGAATAAAACGCATCTTTTTTAAATTTTGAAGAGCAAAGATACATAAAAATGCAACAATGTTGCAAAATTTGAAATATCATTTCCAATCATTGATGAAAAAAGGGCTTCCGGGAATAGAAGCTCATTCAAAGTTAGCTCCCGATTATCGGATTAAAGCTTTAAAAAATACATATAAGCAAGATAATGCCCGGAAAAGTGCCGTTCTTATATTAGTATATCCCAAAGATGATGTGTTGCATATTGTTTTAATTCAAAGAGCCTCTTACAAGGGAGTACACAGCAATCAAATAAGTTTGCCGGGCGGCAAATTTGAAGAAACCGATAAAACTTTAGTAAATACGGCAATAAGAGAAACACAAGAAGAATTGGGTGTTCGTGTTTTACCGGAAAATGTAATAGGAAGCTTATCCGATATTTACATTCCTCCGAGCAATTTTATGGTTTCTCCGTTTGTGGCAATAATAGATTTTGAACCTCGTTTTATTCCCGATGTCAGAGAGGTGAATCAAGTGATAGAAGTGTCTGTAAACGAATTGGTTTTTAATTGTGAAATCCGTTCAAAACCTGTTTTTGTACCCCGTTACAATAAAGAAGTTCCGGTTCGTTGTTTTGAAATTCAAAATCATATTGTTTGGGGAGCTACAGCCATGATTTTGGCGGAATTTATGGAAGTGTATCGCAAAATGGAAAAACTTATGTAGATTTTCGCTTGCTTTGTAGCAGATTCCGAAAAATGAAAAAACTCCGTCAGCAAATAGGTCAGTGGATGCTAAACCGAAAATTGAAACGGGTGGATAGAACCGTGCGAGGAAAAAATTTTCAAAAAGCCCGGAAAGCCGGAATATTATTTAACTATGAAGACGTAAATGATTTGAAGAAAATAAAGCAGCAAATTAAAGATTTGAGAAACAAAGGCTTTAAAGAAGTTCATGCTGTAGGATTTGCACCCGTAAAACAAATTCGCGACCATTTTCAGCCGTTTTTAGGATTGGATGTGCTTACTTTGAAAGATACCAATTTTGCTTTTATTCCCGCTAATTCGGTGGCGGAGAATTTTTTACATGAAGAATTTGATTATTTGTTTATTCCCGAAAAAAATATAGAATTTCCTCTATTATATCTTTTGGCTTTATCAAAAGCAAAGCTTAAAATAGGGTTTGACAATACTTCATTTGCTTCCCATCTGGATTTTATGCTGAGCGGCAATATTTCGGAGAACGATTTTTTCTCATATTCAGAAAAATATTTATCTCAAATAAATTAAAAAGACCGTAGAATATTTTGGTTTACCGAAAAACACCCGAATATATGCCTTTGTAGTTGGTTAAATAAAGAATTTTTTGTAAATTAGTTGCCGTAAAACCGTTGATTATGATAACCGAAAGTTTTCCCATAGAAATACAAAAGACTCCACAGTCAAGAATTTATGAATTAGAAGAAGGACTGAAAAAATTCGGCAGGATATTTAGCGACCACATGTTTGTAGCCGATTACAAAGAGGGGAAATGGGAAAATGCTCAAATAATCCCTTACGGAAATTTTTCGTTAAGTCCTGCAACCTCGGCAATTCATTACGGGCAAGCTATTTTTGAAGGATTAAAAGCCTATAAAAATCGGGCAGGGGAGGTGTTGGTTTTTCGCCCTTTCGATAATATGAAAAGAATGAATAAATCTGCCGAAAGAATGTGTATGGCTACCATTCCCGAAGAATTGTTTAAACAAGCCCTTTTTACATTGCTCAAAATAGATAGAGACTGGGTTCCGCAAGTAGAAGGAAGTGCTTTGTATATCCGTCCGTTTATGTTTGCCACCGACGAATACGTAGGCATTAAACCTTCCGATAATTACAAATTTTCCATAATAATGAGTCCCGTTGGAGCATATTATTCCGAACCTGTAAGAGTTAAAATCGAAACTTTTTATTCCCGTTCGGTGGAAGGAGGAACAGGCACGGCCAAAGCAGCCGGAAACTATGCCGCATCATTATATCCTGCCAAACTTGCCCAAGAGAAAGGTTATCATCAGCTGGTATGGACAGATGCCAAAGAACATAAATATATCGAAGAATCAGGCACGATGAATATTATGTTTGTAATTGACGGTGTATTGGTTACTCCACCGTTGTCAGACACTATTTTGCACGGAATTACCAGAGACAGTGTATTAAAACTTGCTCGACATTACGGAATACCTGTAGAAGAACGGAAAATTTCGGTAGATGAAATTATAGAAGCCCATAATAAAGGACTCTTGCAAGACATGTTTGGAACCGGTACGGCTGCCACTATTGCCCATGTGCAATTATTCAATTACAATGATAAAGATTATGAGTTGCCTCCGGTTGAAAACCGGGAATTTTCCAATCGTGTAAAAAAACATTTGGATAAAATCAAGACCGGAGAAGCAGAAGATATTTTCAATTGGACGGTAAACATTGACAAAATGTAATCAATGTCTTTTACACTCGAGCAATCTCCCGAATTATATAAAACACTGTTTGAAACATCTGCCGAAACACTTATTGTTGTTAATAAAGACGGAAAAATTGTTCTCACCAATCCCAGAGTAAAACAAATGCTGGGATATGAGAAAAACGAATTGATAGGAAAAGATATTGAAATACTTATTCCCGTTGATTTAAGAAAAATACACAAATCTCACAGAAGCCAATACATAAAACACCCTAAAGACCGTCCCATGGGTATCGGTTTGGAGTTATATGCTCTTACCAAAAACCGGCAAAAAATTCCCGTAGAAGTTTCGCTCAATCATTTTACTTATGAAGGAGAATTTTACGTAATGGCTTTACTTACCGATATTTCCAAACGCCAAGAAGCTCAAGAAGAACTGAAAAAAATCAACAATCAATTGGAACAAATTATTCAAGAACGTTCCAAAAGACTTGTACAAACACAACATATTTACCGCCTCATTGCACGCAATTTTCCGAATGGTATCATTAGTGTAATAGATGAAGAATTCGATTTGGTTTTTATAGAAGGGCAAGACTTATATAAGCTCGGGGTTACTTCCGATAAACTCGTGGGAACAAATTATTTAGAATTGATACCCGCAAAACTCAAAGTTTTTTTTAAAGAAAAACTGCTAAAGGTATTAAGAGGAGAAAATCAAAATTTTGAAGTGAAGTTAGACAAAGGAAGCTATCTTATCAATGCCGTAGGCTTAAAAAACGAACATAACAAAATCAATCAAATACTTATTGTAGAACAAAATATTACCAAGCAAAAAATTGCCGAAGAACAAATGCGTGAAGCCCTTCAAAAAGAAAAAGAACTAAACGAATTGAAATCCCGTTTTGTATCAATGGCTTCGCATGAATTTCGCACACCTTTAAGCACCATATTATCCTCTACCGCATTGGCAAAAAAATACACCGCATCCGAAGAGCAACATAAAAGAGAAAGACATTATCAACGTATAGAAGCGGCTGTGAAAAACTTAACCGAAATATTAGAAGACTTTTTATCGCTCAACAAGTTGGAAGAAAATAAAATCACACCTAAAATTTCTACATTTAACCTTGCCACTCTTATCAATGAAACAATAGAAGAAATGAAGCTTCAAGCGAAAAGCGGGCAGCAAATCATTTTTAAATCCGACACCCCCGGCGAACTGTACCTGACATCAGATGCACATATATTGAAAAACATTTTATATAACCTTGTTTCCAATGCCATTAAATACACTCCCGAAAATAAAACCATAGAAGTTAAAACCGTAAAAAACAAGCAAAACATCACCATATCCGTAAAAGATGAAGGTATCGGTATTCCCGAAAAAGAACAAAAAAATCTCTTCCAAAGATTTTTCAGAGCCGAAAATGCCACTAATATAAAAGGTACCGGTTTAGGACTCTATATCACCAAAAAATACTTAGATTTGTTAAAAGGTACCATTTGTTTTGAAAGTAAAGAAAATAAAGGGACTGTATTTACCATAACGCTCACCGATTATGAAGACTAAAATTTTACTCATCGAAGACAATCCCGATGTCAGGGAAAACACCGCCGAGTTGTTGGAACTTTCCGGATATGAAGTAGATACTGCTCAAAACGGAAAAGAAGGCGTAAATAAAGCACAAAAGAATCATTACGATTTAATTATATGCGACATTATGATGCCCGAACTCGACGGCTATGGTGTACTTCATATCTTATCCAAAAATCCTGAAACAGCCCATATTCCTTTTATCTTTTTAACCGCCAAAGCCGAAAAAGAAGAAATAAGAAAAGGACTTTCACTCGGAGCAGACGACTATCTTACCAAACCCTTTACGGAAACGGATTTATTAAACACTATTGAACTCCGTTTAAAGCGAAAACAACAATTTGCCGCCCATGCCAACCCTACTGCCGAATCGCTTAATAATTTATACCACAAAGCAAAAACACTACTTGACATTAAAGAATTGTCCGAACACAAAAAAAACAAGCATTACGGAGAAAAACAAGAAATATTTAACGAAGGAGAAAAAGCACATTTTGTGTATTTCATCAATAAAGGAAAAGTAAAAATCACCAAAATAGACGAATACGGAAAAGAGCTTATATTGGAAATATTGTATCCCGGCGATTTTTTCGGATATCTTTCCATTGTAAACGGTGAGCATTACCTCGAAAATGCTGTTGCCTTGGAAGAAACCGAACTGGTTTTAATTCCCAAACAGGATTTTCTTACTTTTCTTCTCAAAGACCGCGACTTATCCTCTTCTTTCATTAAAATGATTTGTCGGGAATCGGTGGAAAAAGAAAAAAAGCTGCTCGAGTTTGCCTACAGCCCTGTTATCGAGCGAACAGCCAATACCCTGTTAAAATTAGCGGAAAAAAATCCGGTAATATCCTTTTCCAGAGAAGAACTTGCCGAAATGGTAGGCACAGCCAAAGAATCACTTATCAGAACCCTGTCGCAATTGAAAAAAGACAATGCCATAGAAGTGGAAGGGAAAGATATTTTTATCAAAGACCTTCAAAAACTTAAAAGTTACGCTTCGTTAAAATGATAAATATCAATCCGGAAAACAGCTAATTTTATTAAAATTGTAAAAAATATTATCTCATGGAAGATGCCAAAAAATTAGAAGAATTTCAAAAAAAGATAGATGCCGAACAAAAAATAGAACCCAAAGATTGGATGCCCGAAGAATACCGGAAAAATCTTATCCGTCAAATTTCTCAGCATGCTCATTCCGAGGTTATAGGGATGCAACCCGAACGCAATTGGCTTACAAGAGCCCCCAGTTTAAGAGCCAAAATGATATTGCTGGCAAAAATTCAAGATGAAGCGGGGCATGGATTATATTTATACTCCGCCGCCGAAACCCTTGGAATTTCCAGAGAAGAAATGATAAATCAACTTCATACCGGCAAAGCAAAATATTCCAGTATATTTAATTACCCGACCCTTTCATGGGCAGACATTGGAGCAATCGGCTGGCTGGTGGACGGAGCCGCAATTGTGAACCAAGTCTCTTTGCAAAGAACCTCTTACGGACCGTATTCCCGCGCCATGATTAGAATATGTAAAGAAGAAAGTTTTCATCAACGCCAAGGCTATGAAATTATGGCAAAAATGGCACAAGGAACACCCGAACAAAAACAGATGGCACAAGATGCGCTTAACCGATGGTGGTGGCCCTCGCTTATGATGTTCGGACCGCACGATACGGACTCCGTACATTCTCAACAATCCATGAAGTGGAAGATTAAACGGGAAAGCAACGACGAATTGCGACAAAAATTTATTGATAAAACCGTTCAACAAGCCGAAGTAATAGGACTCACCATTCCCGACCCCGATTTGAAATGGAATGAAGAACGGGGGCATTACGATTACGGGAAAATCAATTGGGACGAGTTTTGGAATGTAGTGAAAGGAAACGGACCTTGCAATAAAGAACGATTGGAGCATCATATAAAAGCCCATAAAGACGGACAATGGGTAAGAGAAGCCGCCGAGGCGTATGCTAAAAAACACAGTAAAACCGAAGCCGCATAAAAAAATCAATTATGGATACACAATTACAAAGTTGGGAAGTTTTTATTCAATCTAAAACGGGATTGCCTTACAAACATGCCGGAAGTGTGCATGCCGCCGATGCCGAAATGGCTTTGCAAAACGCACGGGATTTATATACTCGTAGAAACGAAGGCTCAAGCATTTGGGTAGTTCCTACCGATGCCATTGTAGCCTCCAATCCCGAAGATGCCGAAATTTTCTTCGACCCGGCAAACGATAAAATTTACCGGACACCTACTTTTTACAAAATGCCTGAGGGCGCCAAACATATTTAACCTTGAAAAAACGTTTGCGATGGACAAAAAAGAAGCATTATTTAACTATACTCTCCGGTTGGGAGACCACGCGCTGATTCTCAGTCACAGATTATGTGAATGGTGTTCTTGGGGACCGTTTTTGGAAGAAGATATAGCACTGAGTAATATAGCGTTGGATTTTCTGGGGCAAGCCAATTTCTTATTGGAATACGCCGCCGAATTGGAAGGCAAAGGCAGAACCGCCGACGACTTGGCTTATCGAAGAGACGAACGCCAATTTTTTAACCCCAAAATAGTGGAGTTACCCAATAAAGATTTCGGATTTACCATTGCTCGCCAGTTTATATTGGATGCTTTTCACGTACCTTTTTATGAAGCATTAACAGGAAGTGCAGACCAACGATTAGCGGCGGTTGCATCCAAAGCAATAAAAGAAGTTCGTTATCACTTGCGGCATTCTTCCATGTGGGTAAAAAGATTGGGTGACGGTACGGAAGAAAGTCATCAACGAATTCAAAAAGCATTTGACGATTTATGGATGTACACCGGTGAGTTATTTGAAGAAAACGAAACGGATACAATACTTCAACAAGAAGGCATTGCTCCGGATATGAAAGCGATTAAAAACCGGTGGGATAAAACAATGGGCGAGGTACTTTCCGAAGCTACTTTGAAACGCCCTGAAGACGGTTGGATGCAAACCGGCAGGCTGGAAGGCATTCATACGGAACATTTGGGATATATTCTTGCCGAAATGCAATTTTTACAGCGGGCTTACCCCGATGCTCAATGGTAAAACGGTTGGCGGGTTTTCTCAATTCTCGCAATTGATGTTTACGGCGCCGCCGGAACTTTCTGTAGGTGTAGGCGTGGTGAGTGTGGGAGAAGGAGTATTGAGCGTAGGACCTTGCGTAACCGCCGTAACCGAGGGTGTGTTTAAAGCACCTCCCGTAGTACCTTCCGAACAAGTACAGGCCACAGTGCCGTCATCATGGAGTTTAAGCACGATAATATCTCCCCCGAACAGGCCTGCATTTCCTACTCCCACAACATCTCCGTTGCTTAACACCGTAATGTCTTGAAGTTCTTCTCCGGCTATCTCTCCCGCTGCCCTGGTCCATAATAAATTTCCCGAAGCATCCAGCTTAACAATATACATATCTTTATTCCCTCCTCCAAAAGATTGAGTATAACCTGCCACAACCAAATCCCCCGTAGAGGTCTCTGTTACGGCATAGGCATTATCATTGGAAGTTCCGCCGATGGTTTTGTTCCACAATAAATTCCCTGCGGCATCCAGTTTAACGATATACATATCACTACTTCCCGCTCCAAAAGATGTAGTATATCCTGCTATCACATAATCTCCCGTAGAGGTTTCCGTTACGGCAAAGGCAATATCTGTTGAAGTCCCGCCAATGGTTTTGCTCCACAATACATTTCCGGCAGCATCCAGTTTAACGATATACATATCATAACCCCCTGCTCCGAAGGAACCGGTATAACCTGCCACGACCAAATCCCCCGTGGAGGTTTCCGTTACGGCATAGGCATAATCCCAAGAACTTCCGCCAATGGTTTTGCTCCATAATAAATTTCCTGCGGCATCCAGTTTAACGATATACATATCATAGGTTCCTGCTCCAAAGGAAGAAGTATAACCTGCCACTATCAAATCTCCCGTAGAGGTTTCCGTTACGGCTTGGGCATAATCATTGGAAGTGCCGCCAATGGTTTTGCTCCACAGTAAGTTTCCTGAAGCATCCAGTTTAACGATATACATATCATAACCCCCTGCTCCAAAGGAATAAGTATAACCTGCCACGACCAAATCCCCCGTGGAGGTTTCCGTTACGGCATTGGCATAATCAATGGAAGTTCCGCCAAGGGTTTTGCTCCACAGTAAGTTTCCTGAAGCATTCAGTTTAACGATATACATATCGTCCCCTCCTGCTCCGAAGGAACCGGTAGAACCTGCCACTATCAAATCTCCCGTGGAGGTTTCCGTTACGGCATAGGCGTAATCTGCAGAAGTGCCTCCGATGGACCAACACGGTGGCGGCGGCGCACAAGAATGGGTAACCGTTCCTCCGTTGCCGGTATTGCTTCCTGCTATTGATGGAGAAATTGAGTATGTATTAACGGATCCGCCACTGCCCGCGGATGAAGTTACAGAAGAGAGTGTGCCGCCCGAGCCGGTGGCACAATATAAATTACATTGCAAATTTCCGGAATTATCCAGTTTAACGATATACATATCATAACTTCCTACTCCGAAGGAAGCGGTATAACCTGCCACTACCAAATCTCCTGCAGCCGTTTCCGTTACGGCATAGGCATAATCACCGGAACTTTCGCCGATGGTTTTGTTCCATATTACATTGCCGGCGGCATCCATTTTAACGATATACATATCGTCACTACCTGCTCCAAAGGAAGAAGTATAACCTGCCACGACCAAATTTCCCGTGGAGGTTTCCGTTACGGCTTGGGCATAATCATTGGAAGTGCCGCCAATGGTTTTGCTCCATAATAAATTTCCGGCAGCGTTTAGCTTAACGATATACATATCATAGATTCCTGCTCCAAAGGAAGTGGTATAACCTGCCACTACTAAATCTCCTGCAGCCGTTTCCGTTACGGCATAGGCATAATCATTGGAAGTTCCGCCAATGGCTTTAATCCAAAGTATAGAACCTGAAGCTGTCATTTGGGCAATATACATATCATAGCTTCCTGCTCCAAAAGATTGAGTATAACCTGCAATGACATACTCTCCAGTGGCGGTTTCTATTACGGCTCGGGCATAATCATTGGAAGTTCCGCCGATGGTTTTGCCCCACAGCATGTTTCCGGAAGCATCCAGTTTTACAATGTACATATCGCCATTTCCTACGAAATTAGTATATCCTGCTACTATTAAATCTCCCGTGGAGGTTTCCGTTACGGCATAGGCATACTCTGAAGCAATTCCGCCAATGGTTTTGCTCCAAATTAAATTCCCTGCAGCATCCAGTTTAACGATATACATATCATAACTTCCTGCTCCAAAGGAAGTGGTATAACCTGCCACGACCAAATCTCCTGTGGAGGTTTCCGTTACGGCATAGGCATAATCCCAAGAACTTCCGCCAATGGTTTTGCTCCAAATTAAATTTCCTGCGGCATCCAGTTTAATGATATACATATCAAAATTTCCTGCTCCAAAAGATTGAGTATAGCCTGCAATGACATACTCTCCGGCTGCGGTTTCTATTACGGCTTGGGCATAGTCATTAGATGTTCCTCCTACGGTTTGGCAAAAAGTGGACACTTCACAAGGGTTGGCAGTGGGCGTGCAAGGGCAGCCTTCTTGCAGCAGGGAAAAATCTTGCACTTGGAGTTTGGCGCCGTTTTTTACTTCCAAATAATCGAAACATGCCGTGGCAGTTACCACCGGCGGGTTAAA
>CAZLMS010000042.1:0-4365 GCA_964560645.1 uncultured Flavobacteriales bacterium
AAATCGCATGATGCTGACAAACAGTTTCTTTGTTTTCAATGTTCTTAAATCAACGTTGGTTTCAAGGACATCTGCGTTTCGGAATTAGCTTGTCATTCTATTGGCAAAACACCCTATCTTTGGCTGCATGGAATTTGTTTATCCTTCTTTTTTATATGCGCTATCGGCACTGATTATTCCTGTTATTATCCATTTATTCCATTTCCGAAGATTCAAAAAACATTATTTTTCCAATGTTTCTATTCTTAAAGAAGTTCAAGTAAAAACCGATGCCTATCGTAAAATAAAGCATCTGCTTGTCTTGTTAATGCGATTGTTCTTTCTGTTTTTTCTCATATTGGCTTTTGCTCAACCATATATTCCCGAAACATCTGCCGGGAGCGGTTTTACTCAAAAAGTAAGTGCTATATATATAGATAACTCCTTAAGTATGAAAGGAAAAAAAGGAGAAATTCCACTTTTGGAAATTGCCAAAAACTATGCTTACAAGATTCTGGAAACGCTTGATAACGATGAAAAAATTCAAATTCTTACAAACAACTTTGAAGGAAAGCAACAACGTCTGTTAACCAAAGAAAAAGCCAAGCAAGTAATAGAAAACATATCTTATTCCTACCATACTCGAGATTATTCTGCCGTTTTTCGCCGCATATCCGATGCTATGCAATCTTTTAACCATGCTCAAAAAAACATTTATGTAATTTCGGATTTTCAAAAAATAAACTTTACCGATACCCCTCTCCCACCCGACTCTGCTTTTAAATGGTTTTTATTCCCCGTACAAAGCGATTTTAACCAAAACATCGCCGTTGATTCTTTATGGTTTGAAAGTCCCGTAAGAAAATTAAATCAACCGGAAATATTGCATATTCTATTGAAAAACTACGGAACGGAAAATTACTCGGCTGTTCCGCTGAAAATAGAAGTAAACGGACAATCTAAAAACATCTCTTCCGTATCCGTCAAGGCAAATGCTTCCACAGATTCTACGGTAAAATTTACATTAACATTGCCGGGATGGAAACTTGCAAAAGTATATATCGAAGATTATCCTTTTAATTTTGACGACACCCTTTACTTTTCATGGCAAGTGAAAGAAGCTCATAAAGTTCTGATAATAAGCCCCGAAAAATCAGCAAAATATTTTATTAAACTTTTTGAAACCGATTCGTCGGTACAATATGTGTTGACAGATTACCACAACATCGATTACTCTCAATTACCCAACTTTGATGCAGTAATTCTTGTGGATTTGAAAGAAGTAAACAGCGGACTGAAACAATCCGTAAAATATCTGCTGGACAATGGAAAAAACCTGGTTATTTTCCCTTCTCGAAATTTGAAACCGGAAAACATCAATTCGTTTTTATCCGAACTGTCTCTTCCCGAATTTAAAACTGCAGACACTTCTAAAATGCAAATGGGGAAAATCAATACGGAAATAGACTTTTTCCTTGATATTTTTGAAGATATTCCTAAAAATATGAACTATCCGTTTGTTACTCAAAAATGGATTTTGAAAGATAATTATCAAATAAACGAGCTTATAAGTCTAAAAAACGGAATGCCTGCCGTTTTCTCCAAAGACGTTCGTAACGGAAAAGTTTTTATGCACACCTTTGACATTGATGAGTCTAATAGTAACTATTTACATCATGCTTTGTTTGTTCCCGTTACGTATAAAACAGTTACAGATTTAAAAAACACTCAACCTTTGTATATAGAATCCGGAGGAAACACTGCCATAGCACTTCCGTATTTAGGCAAAGACAAAGTGTATAAAATAGCTTACAAAAATTCGGAAATTATTCCTCCTCAGCAATTTTCGGAAAATGCCACTCTTATTAACTTTGAGGGAGTTAATTTAACCAAAGGCACTTTTCCGATACTTACCGAAAACGACAGTTTAGTCGCTTATGTTTCGATAAATCATTCTTCAAAAGAAAGTAATATCAGTTATGCAACCGAGGATGAGATTTCGGAGTTTTTTAACGGAAGTTCCAAAATTTTCAATCAAAATTTAAATACGGTTTCTAAAGAAATTATCCAAGAAAAAGAAGCATACATCTATTGGAAAGAAATGTTGCTTTTAGCTTTGTTGTTTTTGTTGCTGGAAATTCTGATTATTCGTTTTATGCGGTAGTTATCCCCTTACCGGAACCGATAAAAAATCTATTAACGGCTTAGCCGTAAGGTAAACCTCTTCAGTTTTTGAAAGTAACTTTTCGGAAATAATAATATCGGGCGAAAGCTCTGTGAAAAAATAAAATTGCTTGTTATACAATAACGGTAAGCGGGCGGCAAAGGGTTTAAACTCTTTTGGAATAATTTTATTTTTTTCTCCACGTATTTCTCCGAAAGTTTCACGGAATTTTCTGTCGGAAATCAATTCGAGAAATTTATCGGAATAATCGCAAATATATTCTCTTATTCTGTACAGCATTTCTTTGTCGGGCATATAAACGCCGCTGTATATTCTACATTTATCATCGCTCAACTCTATGTAAATGCCGATATCTTCCTTAAATTTTCTTCCCTTAGGAGACACCACTGCCGATACAGAAGTTTTATATGGCGATTTATCTTTAGAAAAACGTACATCTCTGTATATTCTGAAAATAGCTTCTTTCGGCGAAATCTGAACCAAAGGGTCGTGTTGGTGAACCATCTGAATAACATCCGAAACATACCGCTCAAACGGTTCTTTTACGGAGTTTATATAACGTTGTTTATTGGTGTTAAACCAAACTCTGTTATTGTGCTTTTTTAATTCTTTAAAAAAATCAAAGAAGTCTCTCGAGAAATAAGATTCAGATTTCATCGTCTTCGTTCAATTTGTCGCCTCGCAACATTCTATACCGCTTGCGTGCTTCTATTGCAAAAACGGAATCGGGATGCTCAAAAATCAGCTTTTTATAGGTTTCTTTGGCTTTTTCCGGATTGTTCAATTGATTTTCATACAATTCGGCAAGAGTAAACAGTGCATCATCGGTAAGAATATCATCAGGAAACTCGGTTATTATTTTGTTTAAATATTCTTCTGCTTCTCGGTAATTTCTTCGCTTCACAGCTGCTTTATATTTGATAAAATATATTTCATCCGTGAGCGAATGATAGGGAAACAACTGCGTAATGGAATCCAATACTGTAATTGCCTCATCAAGTTTGTTTTGGGTAAGAAGTAACTCTGCACGAGCATACATTTTTAATGGTTGAGTGGTAGTATCTACGGTGGAATTATCGGAAATGAGTAAAGACAGTTGCAATGCGTCGTTGGCTATGAGTTTGGATGTAGAACCTTTAAGTACATCCAGCATGGCTTTTGCCAGTTTAAAACTGCCGGTATAAAAATGTATTTTGGCCGTTTTAAATTTTGCTATTTCTCCTAAATAATCGAATTTAAACTCTTTATCCACTTGTGCATAGTATAATGCCGCATCCCAAACATTTCCGCTCATTAGAAGGTAATCGCCTAAATCTAATTTGCATTTTGCCAACTCTTCTCGAGTAGCCCGCTGTTGAGTAAGTGCTTTTTCGAGCAATAAAATGGCACTGTCTAAATCGTGTTTGTAATATGCCAATAGATGTGCGAAATCTCTTATCAACGGTAAGTTTCCGTTTTTTATGCCTTCTGTTTTTAATTTCTCTTCATATTTTTTGGAGAGTTTGTGAATATCTTGCTCGGTGTATTGAGAATTTAAGATTTTCTCTTTTAGTGTAGACAAATATTCGGATTCGGCTCTTTGTTTGTAATAATTATCGTTATCTTTTTCGTTAATTAAATATTCGTAACACTTCAGGGCTAAATCATACTGTTTGTTGGAACGGGCAATTTTAGCCAATGAATATATTCTGCTGCCTTTTTCCTTAAACCGCTTGTCAATAGCTTTGGCTTGAACAAATGCTCCGTAAAAGTTTTTCGTTTGAATGTAATACCAAATAAGCAATTCGGCATATATTTTATTATCCGATTGTTTTTGAACTCGTTGTAACAGCTCGGTCTTAAAAAGTTTGGCAGCTTCGTTTTCTTCTTGTAAATCCAATGTGCGGGATAAGATATTTTGCACGGATTGAATGTATGCCGCATTGATTTCTAATAAATCCAATAATTCTTTAAACATTAAGTTATATTTACCCATAGCTCCGTACAGCTCGGCTATTTCGGCGTTAAACGGATAGCGGTTTCCCATTAGTTTTTGTCCTTGCTTATAGGTTTCAAGGGCATAATCATTTAGTCCGAGCTTCATAAATGCTTGTGCTGTTTGAATAATGTTATACCGATTATCATTTAACGATTTTATAGCTTTTTCAAACTGCTTTTTAGCTTTGTCTTTCTCGTTTTTTCTAAGGTACACCGCTCCCAAA
>CAZLMS010000042.1:4375-11159 GCA_964560645.1 uncultured Flavobacteriales bacterium
AATCCACATAATATTTGGGAATATTTTTATATTTTCTCAGGTGTTGTTTCACTAATTTTTCGGCATCATCGTAATTTTCAATAGCCATAAAAGATTTATAGAGAAAAGAATAGTAGTAATCGCCCGGGTTTTGTTCATACAGCTTATGAAAATAAATAATTGCTTTTTCGTAATCGCCGGAGTTAAAGTATTCTATGGCAAGTTGCCTGTCGGTAGAATTTATTTGAGAAAATAAAGAAATGTTAAGAAAAAACAACGTAAAAACAAATCCGGTTATTCGTTTCATAAGAGATAAACGTATTTAATCGGAAATAGTTGAGTCGGGAGGTAATAAATCTTTGAGTTTTTTGCGTAATTCTTTATGCCGCTTCAATCCTGTTTCGTTCCACTGACGAATGTTTTCCAACGACTCCTCTACTCTTTTCACTGCGTCGGCTTCGGAATTATAATAGGCATAAAACTCTTCGAGGGTAATGAGCTTATTACTCACATCTACCTTTAAATCATCTAATTGTGTTTGAGTTATCAATATTTCTTTTTGGATATCTTCGATATTCTTCAACATCTTATCCAAAGACCGTTGTGATTGATAATAATCACTCACAGCCATAGCTTGTTCTTTGGAAAGCGTATCATAATGACTCTTAATATAATCTACTTCTTTTTTGGTCTGTTCGATGATTTTATAGGTTTCTTCCAGTCTGATGGTTTTAAAGATTGAATCTTTTTGCGAAAGCACATTTTTTAAACTGTCAATTTTGGCAATGAGTTTATCGTTTTCAGATGGTCCGCAACCGGACATTCCGTGAATTAAAGCAATAATAAAAGTAAGTAAAAATAAATTTCTCATAATAAATTATTTAATAATTTCAAAACCGGTGTATTTTCTCAATATTTCGGGAATAATTATTCCGTGGGGTGTTTGATTGTTTTCCAATATGGCAGCAAAAATTCGAGGTAAAGCCAAAGCGCTTCCGTTGAGTGTATGAGCCAAATGGGTTTTTCCGTTCGCATCTTTATATCTAAGTTTTAATCTGTTGGCTTGATAAGTTTCAAAATTGGAAATGGAACTTACTTCCAACCATCGTTTTTGGGCTGCCGAATATACTTCCATATCATAAGTAAGTGCAGAGGTAAAACCTAAATCCCCTCCGCATAATCGAACCGTTCTAAACGGCAATTCGAGTAACTGAAGTAAATGTTTTACATACGCTACCATTTCATCCAAAACCTCGTATGAATGCTCGGGATGAGCTATTTGTACAATTTCCACTTTTTCAAATTGATGCAATCTGTTCAAACCTCTCACGTCTTTTCCGTAAGAGCCGGCTTCTCTTCTAAAACAAGGGCTGTAAGCCACGTTTTTAATCGGAAAATCTGTTTCTTGCAAAATCACATCGCGGTAAATATTGGTTACCGGAACTTCCGCAGTAGGTATCAAATATAAATCGTCTTCACACACATGATACATTTGCCCTTCTTTATCAGGCAATTGCCCTGTCCCAAACCCGGATGCTTCGTTTACTACATAAGGGGGAATAACTTCTTTGTAACCGGCTTTTATTCCTTCTTCCAAAAAGAAATTGATTAACGCTCTTTGCAAACGCGCTCCTTGACCGATATAAAATGGGAAACCTGCTCCGGTAACTTTTGCTCCCAACTCAAAATCAATAAGCTCATATTTTTCTGCTAATTCCCAGTGGGGTTTGGCATAGTCGGGCAATTCCGGAATCTGACCGTGTTCAAATACAATTTCATTGTCTTTTTCATCTTTACCGGGCGGAACAATTTCGTTGGGAATATTCGGAATTTGAGAAAGAATTTGCACCAACTCGCTCTCCAAATGTGATAATTCGTCTTTCAATGCTTTAATTTGTTCTTTTAAATCGGCTGTTTTTTGTTTTGCCGCCTCGGCTTCTTCTCTTTTCCCCGATTTAAACAACTCACCGATTTCTTTAGAAATTCGGTTCATCTCTGCATTGAGATTATCAAGTTGCTGCTGGGTAGAACGTCGTCTATCATCTGTCTCAATGGCTTTGAAAACCAAATCAAGCTCCGTAAAATTTCGTTTTTCAAGTCCTTTTTTTACGGTTTCAATATTGTCTCGAATAAAAGATACCTGCAACATAACTTATGATTTTCCGGCAAAGATGATAAATTTATTACTCAAAAAAATGGCAATTATTTTATCGACAATGATGAGTAAAAAGATATTGCTCGAAAACTTCCACTGTTTGAAAAGGTTCATGCTTCTTCTCCCTTACATTGTTCGGAAGGTTTTGCTCCGCACACACTACAAGTTACGCCTTCTTTTTGAAGCATAGGGTTATTTCCGGCACATGTTCCGTTAAATTTCCCGTCTTTTTTTACTAATATTTTTACGGCAATTCCGGCAAAAGCCAATGCCAGCAAGCCTATTGTTATTAAAACCAGTTTCATTTTTTAAGTGTTTTTTACAAAATTACAACATTTTTAATGGCAATCTTGCTTAGATTTGAAGCATGAAGATGAATAAATTTTTCATTTCGGCTCTACTGGGAGCAATTTCCGTAATGTTAGGAGCTTTTGCCGCCCATGGATTAAAATCCCTTGTTCCTGCCGACCAAATTACATCTTTTAATATTGGAACGAAATACCAGCTTATTCATTCCGTTTTACTGCTTTTAGTGAGTATTGTCTCTGTAAAATATCCTCATAAACTATTAAATCAAGCCTTTTATGCTATTTTTACGGGTATTCTGCTTTTTTCCGGCAGCATTTATTTGTTAACTACTCGTGAGATTATCGGCTTGCATTCATACAAATGGTTAGTTCCCCTTACGCCTATTGGCGGATTGCTGATTATCACCGGATGGATATTGCTTGCACTATGGGGATATAAATATTACTCTATTTTTTCCAAAAACACCTGAGTTTACTGTTTTGACCATGTCCGTGTAAAAGGCAGTTTAACCACTAAAAAATCGTATTTTTCAGCCTTGGTTATTAACAAAATCAAGGATTTTTCAACAAAAAACCGTTTTTTTTCGACGAAATTGTTGTTTTTTTCATTTGGGCATATATATTTGTCTGCGTTTCAATGTTTAACTTTTAAAAATTATTAACTATGAACAAACAAGAATTAATCGATGCTATTGCATCTGAGGCAGGATTATCAAAAGCAGATGCAAAGAAAGCATTAGATGCTTTCATCAGTGCAACAACCAAAGCACTTAAAAAAGGAGACAGAATCGGTTTGGTAGGTTTCGGTTCTTTCTCTGTATCTAAGAGAAGTGCAAGAACCGGAAGAAATCCTCAAACAGGAAAAGAAATTAAGATTCCTGCAAAAAATGTAGTTAAGTTTAAAGCCGGTGCTGAATTAGCTAAAGCTGTTAACTAAAAATTCAACTTTAAAAAAGAAAAGCTCCAATTTCTATTGGGGCTTTTTTTATTTTTGTCCGTATGGAAAACATAAACTTTGACCCAAATTCACCGGCTGTATCGGATACTATTTACGGCTTACCTTTCGATTACAAGAATGCGGAAATTATAATTCTTCCCGTAAATTGGGATGTTACGGTTTCCTACAAAGAAGGAACTTACCTTGCTCCCGGCAGAATAAAACAGGCTTCCACTCAAGTTGATTTATTTGAACTTCTTGTTCCTAACGCATGGCTTGCAGGAGCTTATATGCTTGACGAAAATCCGGATATTATAGAAACCAATAAAATTTACCGGGAAAAAGCAAAAAAAATTATCAAGCAATTTGAAACAGGTGCTCAAATAAACAAGGAACTCTTAAATGAAATCAACCAAAAATGTGCAGAATTAAATGAGTGGGTATATCAACAAGCAAAAAAAATAATAAATGAAGGGAAAATCGTAGCTTTACTGGGCGGCGACCATTCCACCCCGTTCGGATATCTTAAAGCCCTTTCGGAAAAACACGAAATATTCGGAATACTTCAAATTGATGCCCATGCCGATTTACGAGATTCGTATGAAGGTTTTACTTGTTCTCATGCTTCCATTATGTATAATGTAATACATGAAATACCTCAAGTTTCCAAGCTCGTTCAGGTAGGCGTTAGGGATTTGTGTGAAGAAGAATATCGAATTATCCACAAAAACAATAAAATTATTCCGTTTTTCGATTATCATATCCAATCCATGAAATTTTGCGGCAAAACATGGGATTTTATTGTGGACGAAATTATTTCCTCTTTGCCCGAAAAAGTATATATCTCTTTTGATGTGGATGGCTTATCTCCCGATTTATGTCCTAACACAGGCACTCCTGTTCCCGGAGGATTGTCTTTTAATGAGATTACCTACCTTTTTCAAAAACTGGTAGATTCTGACAAGCAAATTATTGGTTTTGATTTAGTGGAAACCGGTATATCCGAAAACGAATGGGATGAAAATGTTTCCGCCCGGTTGTTATACAAACTTTGTGCATTTACCGCCAAATCGTTAGGAAAAGTTTAAAATGACCCGAAAAGACAAATCCGAACTATATCAACATCTTACCCAATTTATTACTCAAGAACGAAAGCATCTGATAGAAGAAAAATCTTTGCTTAGAACTCGTTTTGTTACCATAGCACTGGAAAACATATATCAACCGCATAATGCAAGTGCTGTGCTGAGAACAGCCGATTGTTTGGGAATTCAAGATATTCATATCATTGAAAATAGAAACACCTATTCTCCTAATCCGGATGTAAGCTTAGGGGCAGACAAGTGGCTCACTCTAAAAAAATATCACAATTCCGAAACAGAAAGTTCCACTACCCAATGCATCAATCATTTAAAAAAAGAAGGATACCAAATTTTAGCTACTACACCCCATACTTCCGATATTTTACTTACGGAATTGGAAATCAATCAAAAAACCGTGTTTTTATTCGGCACCGAAAAAGACGGTTTATCGCAAGAAGCCATTCACTTAGCCGACGGATATGTAAGAATTCCGATGTATGGTTTCTCCGAAAGTTACAATATCTCTGTATCGGCTGCCATAACCTTGTTTACCATTATGGAAAAACTCAGAAAATCTACACTTCCATGGCAACTTTCCGACTCGGAAATCATAGAACTTCGGTTGCAATGGGCTACCAAATCCGTTAAAAAATCCGATTTAATTATTGAAAAATTTTTAGACTCTCTTTAATAGAAAAACATAAAGTCAAAATCAATCGCAAAAAATCATTTCCTCAATTTGAATATTACTATTTTTGCGGCATGGCAAAGCAAGAAGATTCTCTAAAAAACATTATTTCGCACGCAAAAGAATACGGATTTATATTTCCTTCAAGCGAAATATACGACGGATTAAGTGCCGTTTACGATTACGGACAATACGGCAGTGAGTTGAAAATCAATATCAAAGAATACTGGTGGAAATCCATGGTGCAGCTCCATGAAAATATTGTGGGTATTGACGCCGCCATTTTTATGCATCCCACCACTTGGAAAGCCTCGGGACACGTAGATGCTTTTAACGATCCGCTTATTGACAATAAAGACTCTAAAAAACGCTACCGTGCCGACGTGCTTATTGAAGATTATATTGCCAAAATAGAGGCTAAAATTAACAAAGAAATTGCCAAAGCTCAAAAACGTTTCGGTGCTCAATTCAATGAAAAGCAATTTAGAGAAACCAACCCCAACGTTTTACGCAACCAAGCAAAAATAGATGACATCAATCGGCGTTTTAAAGAAGCTATGGAAGCCGACGATATGAAAGCCGTAAAACAAATTATTGAAGATTTGGGAATTGCATGCCCGGTAAGCGGTTCCAAAAACTGGACGGATGTTCGCCAGTTTAACTTAATGTTCAGCACCGAAATCGGTTCGGTAGCCGAAGAAGCGGATAAAATATACCTTCGTCCGGAAACTGCTCAAGGGATTTTTGTAAACTTTTTAAATGTATATAAAACCGGACGAATGAAAATTCCCTTCGGAATAGCACAAATAGGAAAAGCTTTTAGGAATGAAATCGTTGCCCGTCAATTTATTTTCAGAATGCGGGAATTTGAACAAATGGAAATGCAATTTTTTGTGCGTCCCGGCGAAGAAATGAAATGGTATGAATACTGGAAAGAAACTCGAATAAATTGGCATAAAAAATTGGGTATTCCCGATGAATATTACCGTTTTCACGACCATGTAAAACTGGCACATTATGCCAACGCAGCTTGCGACATTGAATTTAATTTCCCAATGGGATTTAAAGAATTGGAAGGCATTCACTCCAGAACGGATTTTGACTTAAAACAACACGAGAAATACTCCGGAAAAAAACTGCAATATTTTGATTCGGAACTTAATAAAAGCTATGTGCCTTACGTAATTGAAACTTCCATAGGGCTTGACAGAATGTTTTTAGCTATTCTCTCCTATGCCTATACCGAAGAAAAACTCGACGACGGAAGCGAACGGGTTGTCTTAAAAATTCCCCCTGCTCTTGCTCCCGTTAAATTGGCTATTTTACCTTTAGTAAAGAAAGACGGATTGCCCGAAAAAGCCCGTGCCATATTTGACGATTTAAAAATAGATTTTTACTGTCAATATGACGAAAAAGACTCTATAGGTAAACGATATCGCCGGCAAGATGCCATAGGCACACCGCTTTGCATTACTATTGACCACCAAACTTTGGAAGACAATACCGTAACTCTCCGAGACAGAGACACTATGCAACAAGAACGTGTAGCTATAGAAAACCTGCAGGAAATTGTAAACCGAAAAGTGAATTTAAAAAACTTATTGCGCTAAAAAATCCTTTTTTACTTAGGCAGCA
>CAZLMS010000042.1:11169-11585 GCA_964560645.1 uncultured Flavobacteriales bacterium
TTTCTTTTTCGGTGCTTTGGGCTTCTTTACAAAAATCATCGGCTTTTCTCCTTTGAAGTGTTTTTTTGTTCGCTGTTTTCTTTTTCCGCCGAAAATATCGGTATCCACATCAGTTTGATAAGAAATATTTTCTGCTCCGAACCCGCTTCCCAATCCGTCGTATGTTGCATCTTTTTTGTTTTTCTTTTTCATTTTAGCCCACCGGCTTTTACCTTTTACCTTTTTACTGAACGCATCCGATTCGTAAGACACTTCCGACACAAACACAGACGTGGCAAAAGCATCTCCGAAACCATCCGAAATTACTTTTCCTTTTTTGTTTCTTTTTTTCAATCTCTCCCACCCTTTCGAATTTTCCACTTTTTGTGCGAAAGCATCCTTACCGTACCTGTCTGTTTGTTTCTTTTTTCTCAACC
>CAZLMS010000043.1:0-11480 GCA_964560645.1 uncultured Flavobacteriales bacterium
ATTGAAAATGTGTTTTGAAAGGATTGGGATATACCGTAACAAAAGACCTGTGACTGTAACGAGAATCATGGTTGGTATTTACGGATGTAAGAAGTGAAGAAAAATCATACACTTGCACTTGGCCGGCATCTGTGTCTGTATCATCGTTTCCGGTCGCCCCAATGGATAAGGTATAGGATTTTGCCATGCTCACAGAATAACCGAAAAGGTCATCCGCTGCTTTTCCGTTAATATCAACTCCTTTTTTTACCCAATTGCTCCCATTCCAACGATATACTCGTACATGGCCGGCATCTGTACCTGTACTGTCATTTTTTGGGGCGCCGATGGCTACAGTGTTGGAATCCGGCATGCTTATAGACCAGCCGAACCTGTCACCTGATGCTTCTCCGTCAATGTCGGTGCCTTTTTTTATTTTTTTTTTTTCATTCTAAGTATATATTCGTACATGACCTGCATCCGTGCCCGCATCGTCATTGAAAGGTGCTCCAATGGCTACAGTGTTGGAATCCGGCATGCTGACAGACCAGCCGGATTGATCCCTGCCGCCTCTCCGTCAATATCAGCGCCTTTTTGTACCCATGTACTATCATTCCAGGTATATACTCGCACGTGACCTGCATTTAATCCCGAACCATCGTTATATGGTGCTCCAATGGCTACAGTATTGGGGTCCGGCATGCTTACAGAAAAACCGGATTCATCTCCCATAGTTTCACCATTAATTTTATTTCCTTTAGACAACCATACACTATATGTTCCTGTAAAATTTTGCAATTTATATATTTGCACGTGGCCGGAGCTTGCCTGTGTACCACCACCCCTTGATCCAACTGCTATGGTATTGGAATCCGGCATGCTGATAGAATATCCGGTATAACCTCCGCCGCTTCCACTGTTAATAACGTTACCTTTTTGTTCCCATGTGCTGCTATTCCATCGAAACACTTGTACGTATCCGGCAGCTGTTCCACCTCCATCATAATAAGGTGCGCCAATGGCTATGGTATTAGTGTCTGGCATGGATACTGACCAGCCGAACTTGTCACCTGTAGTTTTTCCGTCAATGTCACTGCCTTTTTGCACCCACGAGACTCCATTCCAAGTATATACCCTTACGTGACCCGCATCAGTTCCTGCATCGTCATTGTATGGTGCGCCAATAGCTATAGTGTTGGCATCCGGCATGCTGACAGAGTAGCCGGAATTGTCATACGCCGCTTCGCCGTCAATGTCGGCACCTTTTTGCAGTTGTGCCCATCCGTTTGAAAATACAAAAAGAAAACTTAGTAGTGTTACCCATAATTTTACCGGGTTTCGGTAACTTGTAATTTTGTCGGCTTTCATATTTAAAAGGTTATTTCTATATTGCAACTTTTCAAAAATGGAAAATTATTTTTAAATGGCAAAATAACCCGGGTGTTTATTTTTGATTTTTTTACTTCACTGTACCGGTAAATAATTCGCAGCCGGATAACGAAATAATGGAAATGTGTAAAAGCAAAAAAGACAGCTCTGCAGAGCTGTCTTTTTCTTAGTTGCGGGGACAGGACTTGAACCTGCGACCTTCGGGTTATGAGCCCGACGAGCTACCAACTGCTCCACCCCGCGATGTGATTGCAAATTTAGAAAAAAATCGTTACTTTGCAATATCAAAAACAAATTTTAACATTTTTTATGCCGCACAAATCCGGTTTTGTAAACATCATAGGCAATCCCAATGTAGGTAAATCAACATTGCTTAATCAATTGGTAGGGGAGAAATTAGCTATAGTTACTTCCAAAGCACAAACTACTCGCCACCGGATATTGGGGATAGTAAACGGAGATGATTTTCAAGTAATTTTTTCCGATACTCCGGGAATTGTAAAACCGGCTTACAAACTTCATGAAGGAATGATGGAGTTTGTGAAAACGGCTTTAACCGATGCCGATTTAATTTTATACATGACGGAATTAGGCGAACGAACCGTGAAAGACGAAAAACTTATTGAAAAACTTCAAAAAACAAAAGTTCCGGTGTTTCATATAATCAATAAAATAGACAAAGGTTCGCAAGACGAATTGGAAGCACATATTGCATTTTGGAAACAACATTTGCCCGATAAAAAATATTTTCCTATTTCGGCAATTAACGGATTTGGCGTTCCGGAACTCTTTCAAGCTATATTGAATGAGCTTCCCGAACATCCGCCTTATTTTGATAAAACAGAGCTTACAGATAAACCCGAAAGGTTTTTTGTGGAAGAAGTAGTACGTGAAAAAATATTTCTTAATTACAAAAAAGAAATTCCGTATGCCACACAAGTAGTTGTAGAAGAATTTAAGGAAAGTGAAGACATTATTAGAATAAGAGCAGTTATCTTTGTAGAAAGAAAATCTCAAAAGCCGATCTTAATCGGACATAAAGGAGAAAAAATTAAAGTTGTGGGAATGCAAGCCCGCCAAGATTTGGAAAAGTTTTTCGGTAAAAAAATTTATCTTGAACTATACGTAAAAGTAGATGAAAATTGGCGTTCTAACGAATTAAAACTAAAAAAATACGGATATTTACACTAATGGGCAAAATTGTAGCAATAGTCGGGCGACCGAATGTAGGGAAATCAACTCTTTTTAACAGGCTTACCGGCACCAAAGAAGCCATTGTAGATGCCACCGAAGGCGTTACAAGAGACAGACATTACGGCACTTGCGAATGGACCGGTAAACAATTTACCGTAATTGATACTGGCGGATATATTACCAATTCCGACGATGTTTTTGAAAAAGAAATCCGCAGTCAGGTGCAAATTGCCATTGAGGAAGCCGATGTGCTTATCTTTATGGTAGATACTCAAACCGGTGTTACGGATTTAGACGAAGCCATTGCAGATATTTTAAGAAGAACCGGCAAAAAGGTATTGCTGGTTTCCAACAAAGTGGACGACAGCAGTAAATTGTTAAATACAGCCGAGTTTTATGCTTTGGGCTTGGGAGAAGTGTATCCGATTTCTGCCATTAGCGGCAGTGGAACCGGAGAACTGCTCGATGAAATAGTAAAAGATTTTCCCGAACATACGGAAGAAGAACAAGATTCGGATATTCCCCGATTTGCCGTAATAGGAAAACCAAATGTGGGAAAATCTTCGCTAATCAACACATTGACGGGACAAGAACGAAACATTGTTACACCCATTGCTGGCACTACCAGAGATGCTGTTGATACACATTATACCGCTTACGGTTTTAACTTTATATTGGTTGATACCGCCGGGTTGAGAAAGAAAACCAAAGTCCATGAAAATTTGGAGTTTTATTCCGTATTGAGAACCATTAGAAGTATTGAAAAATCCGACGTGTGTTTGCTGTTAATTGACGCTACGGAAGGTTTTACTTCTCAAGATATGAACATATTTCATTTAGCTCAGAAAAATAATAAAGGAATTGTAATAGTAGTCAATAAATGGGATTTGGTGGACAAAGAAACAAACACCGCTTTAATATTTGAAAATCAAATTAAAGAAAAAATAGCACCGTTTACCGATGTGCCGGTTATATTTACTTCAGTTACCCGGAAACAACGAATTTTTAAAGCACTCGAAAAAGCACTGGAAGTATATCAAAACAGAACCCGGAAAATAAAAACTTCGGAGTTAAACGAAGTATTATTGCCCATTATTAACCAAAACCCGCCGCCCGCAACCAAAGGAAAATATATTAAAATAAAGTATATCACGCAATTACCTACTCACGCTCCTGCATTTGCCTTTTTTTGTAACCTGCCTCAATATATCAAAGAACCTTACAAGCGGTTTTTGGAGAATAAAATTCGCGAACGGTGGAATTTTACCGGAGTTCCCTTGCGTTTGTTTTTCAGAAAAAAGTAACTGTAATCATTTAGTAGTCAGTTGATTTTTTGATTGTTTGGAGTTGAAGGAGCGCAGCCAATTAACATATTCCTTTTAAATAAAATGATTTTTAACAACAGGAAATCCGAAAGCAAAAGATTTCCTTTGTAGCATGAAATATGTTTCGGCGCCCTATAAAAAAGATTTAAGACATTTAATAAAGCTCTTAGACGACCCCGAC
Source organism: uncultured Flavobacteriales bacterium (assembly GCA_964560645.1). Taxonomy (GTDB): domain Bacteria; phylum Bacteroidota; class Bacteroidia; order Flavobacteriales_G; family NORP312; genus CAZLMS01. The sequence continues at coordinate 4,069 of CAZLMS010000043.1, forward strand.
GGCGAGGTGCTTTCCATTGTTTCCGAGACCATTGTTCGTATGGGAGTGGAAATAATTCCTGATTTACAGCAAGAACTCGTTCGACATTACGACAATGAAATAGTATCGGACAACATTCACCGGATTATTCAAAAAATTCACTTTACAGGGGCAAAAGAACGTGTTTTGCAATGGCTTAACTCTTATGAGCACGACCTGTGGGAATTACTTTTAATTATAGACGGCTTGGAACCTAAGTTTCCGGAAAACTCATTGTTGCAAACGTTTATAGAGGATGTGTATAAAGATGTGTGGTTGGAACTTAATGATAATTTAACCCCTCTTGAAAAAATAAAGATTATTAATCACATTATTTTTGACGAGTATGGCTTTCGGGGAAATAAAGAAAATATTCGTTCTATTTCCAATTATCTGATATCCGGTGTTTTAGAAACTCGAAAATCTAATTCCTTGGTTTTGGGAATTATTTACATTACGATAGCCAGAAAAGTAGGTTTACCTGTTTGCGGAGTGAATTTACCGATGAACTTTTTAGTCGGTTATTTAAACGATTTGGAGTTGGAAACCAACGGAAAGGTAAACAAAATATTGTTTTACATCAATCCTTTTGAAAAAGGTAAGCTGTTGAACAATTATGGGATAGAAGAATATCTAAAGAAAGTTAAAAATATACAGCCGTTAGTGGCAAAGAAATTTTGGATGTAGTTACCAACAGACAAATAGGTTACCTCCTATTGAAAGCTCTTGCGGAGAGCTATTCTAAAGAAAAACAAGACGAAAAAGCTAAACTTATCAATCAGATTTTGGAATTATTTTAATTCTGTCGTTAAAAAGCCTTCTATTTCTTCAGGGCGAATACTGTTATGTGAAGCGTGATACACACATTTTTTATTTTTCACCAAAAGAATTTGAGGCGATTCGTGTTTAACGGAAAGAATTTCGGAAATAGCATCGGATACATCTCTGTGTGCAATTAAATCCAAATAATACAAAGCACATTGATTTTCAGGTATTTTCCATCCGTTTTGCAGGCGGTTTAATGCCATTGAACTGATAGGGCAGCGAGTACTGTGTTTAAAGATTGCTACAAGAGATTGTTCGGAGCGATTGAGGATAGTGTTTAAATCATCTAAACTTTTAATATCGCCACTAAACATTGCAAAAAGAGATGCTTATGCGTTTTTTTCGGTTTTTACGGAATCAACCTTTCCGTATGCCGGACATCTTTCGTGGCTTTTGCAGGAACTCAATAAAATTGAAAAAAAGCCGATAAATGCAATTCCTAAAAGTATTTTTTTCATTCTCTTGAAAAATAAATTTGATTAAACCGTGTTAAATTTCTACAAAAGTAATTATTTTGTTTACAAAAACAAAACCAATTGCGATAAAAATATTCAATTTTTTTAACAATATGAGCGATAAATTAACAGTAAAGCCCGATATAGAACCAAGTTGGCTGCAAGAATTAAACGATGAATTTCAAAAAGAATATTTCTTAAACCTCAAAAAATTTTTGCTGGAAGAAAAGAAAAAATATATCATTTATCCGCCCGGCAAATTTATATTTAATGCTTTTAATTTAACTCCTTTTCCAAAAGTTAAAGTGGTGATTATAGGGCAAGACCCGTATCACGGGAAAGGGCAAGCACACGGTTTATGTTTTTCGGTTCCCGACGGAGTGCCAATTCCACCTTCGTTACAAAACATATATAAAGAACTGCACAATGATTTGGGAATTCCCATTCCTCATACCGGAAATTTAACTCCTTGGGCAAAACAAGGTGTATTGCTTTTAAATGCAATTCTTACGGTTCGAGCCGGGCAACCCGGAAGCCACAGAGGAAAAGGCTGGGAATTATTTACTGATGCGGTTATCCGGAAACTGAACGATAAAAAGGAAAATTTGGTTTTCTTGTTATGGGGAAAATTTGCACAAGAAAAGGGTGAAAAAATAGACACTTCAAAGCATTTGGTGTTAAAAGCGCCTCATCCTTCACCGTTTTCCGCCAATAGAGGTTTTTTCGGATGCAGGCATTTTTCCAAGACGAATCGTTATTTACAGGAAAACGGCATCATGCCGATAAACTGGAGAATCGAATGAACAGGTTTAGCCGGTTTGTATTTTTCATTTTTTTTGTTGGAATAGTATTGTCGGTGAGTAGTCAAAATGTTCATTTAAAGATAATTGAAGAAAAAAAGCAGACATTCGACACCTTGTTTTCGGATAAGGGCCAAGCGATGAAATACTTAAAAAAACTCACAAATGCTTACCGTTATTCGGGGTATTTATTGGCTAATACAGATAGCGTAATTACTACTAATGATACAATACTTACGGCTTATTTACACACGGGGAAACGTTATGTATTTGACATTATTCAAATTCACACGGATGATACGGCTTCTGCAGTTTTTCAGGAAATTAGAACCCGGTACCTTAAAAATAAAACCGTAACAAAGAACAATGTCGGGAAAATTACGGACGATGTGCTGTCATTTTTTGAAAATCACGGCTATCCGTATGCCACTCTGTATTTTGATTCTGTCAAAGAAAACGGAAACAAGATTTCAGCTCTATTAAAAATCAATAAAGGAGAGCTTGTTACCATCGATTCAGTTATTATATACGGTCAAGTAAAAATCAGTAAAGCATATCTGTATAATAAGTTGGGGATTTTCCCCGGCGATTTATACAATGAGTCTCAAATTTCCGAAATATCTAAAAATATAGACGATGTAAATTTCTTACAAGAAGCTAAAAAACACTTAATTAAATATAAAAAGGATAAGGTGGTGATAGAACTTTTTTTGAAAGAGCGAAAAGCAAGTAAATTTAGCGGAATAGCAGGATTTATGCCTGATGTAAATACCGGAAAAACACTCATTACCGGAGATGTAAACCTCAATATTATCAACGCATTGGGTAGGGGTGAACGTTTTTATTTTCAATGGCGAAGAATAACAGAAAATTCTCAAAATTTGGTGGTAAATGCTACTTATCCATATCTGCTGAACAGCAAATTGGGGCTTAACTCCGGACTATCTATATACAAGCGGGACACACTTTTTAACAATACCAATCTTAAACTGGGATTAGATTATTTGTTTTCCAACAAATTTATTGTTACGGGATTTTATGAAATGGAGCAATCGGCGGTTTTATCTTCCATTAGCGAAGAAACACTTGATAATTTAGAACGTCTCCCATACGTCACATCATATTACGGATTTGATATTCAGTGGATAAAAACAGATTATCTCTACAATCCCTTAAAGGGTTTCGCAGGGCGATTAACTACTTCTGCAGGGCAAAAAAAATTTACTGACCACCCGCAAATTCCGCGCGGATTTACGGATAGTTTGAATCAACAAAACTTACAATTTAAAACTCATATTGATTGGAATTTATATGTGCCTACAGGCAAGCAATCTACGATAAAATTTAGAATAAATTCAGGAACGGTTTACGGTTCCAAGTTGGTATTAAATGAAATTTTTCGAATAGGAGGGTTAAATACCTTGCGCGGATTTAACGAAGAATCGTTGTTTGCTTCCACATTTGCCATAGGAACTTTGGAATGGCGATATATTTTTGAAAAAAATGCAGCGGCATATTTGTTCTTCGACGGAGCATATTACGAGAAAAACATCAACTCCGGATATTTCAAAGATTTTCCCTACGGTTTTGGTGCGGGAGTAAATTTTGAAACCAAAGCTGGTATATTCAATTTGGCTTATGCATTGGGAAGCGAGCAAAACAACCCGATTGAAATAAGAAATGCTAAAATTCATTTCGGGTTTGTTAATTTCTTTTAATTTTACAAAATGATGGCAGAAATAATTATTGCATCGGTAATTTTTCTAATTACAGGCATTATACTCGGATTTTTTATCGGGAAAAAGTCGGTAAAAATTCCCGATATGGATTTTTATGTGGAAAAAAGCCAATTGGAAGTATTAAAAGAAAAAAACACCGGATTAACCCAACAAATTGCCTCTAAAGACAAAGAAATAGAAACACTTGAGCAAGAAGTTAAAAATAAGGAAAATAAAATTATTGATTTATCGGCACAAAACAGCGCTTTGAATGCCAATGTGCAAAATTTAAACCGGCAACTTTCCGAACAAAAGAAAGAGATTGAACAATTGCAAGACAAACTGAAAACGGAATTTGAAAACATAGCCCAAAAAATATTGAAGCAAAACGCTAAAGAATTAAAAGAAACCGGAACTGAAAGTTTAAAAAATATTTTAGAACCTGTTTCCCAAAAATTTGAGGAGTTTGAACGAAAAATCACGGAAACCCATCAACAAAATATTAGAGAGCGAGCAGGGTTGATGAAAGAATTGGAAAAAATTCAGCAACTCAATAAACAATTAGCTGAAGATGCCGAAAATCTCACCAAAGCATTGAAACATGACACCAAGCAACAAGGAAATTGGGGTGAATTTATATTGGAACGCATTCTGGAAAGCTCGGGCTTGGAAAAAGGAGAAGAATATCTTTTACAATATTCAGACAAAAACATCCATGGAAACACCATTCGTCCGGATGTGATAATAAAACTGCCTGAAAACAAACATTTGATTATAGACTCCAAAGTATCGCTTACGGCTTTTCAGGAATACATTTCTGCCGCGGATGAAAACGAAAAACAATCCGCTCTTAAAAGACATGTGGATTCTGTTAGAACTCATATTAAACTGTTGAGTGAGAAAGATTATACCACTGCCGGACAACTGAATGCTCCCGACTTTGTATTGCTCTTTACCCCCTCCGAAGCCGCTTTTAGTGTGGCGTTAAATGCCGACCCCTCCATATACAATTACGCATGGGAAAGAAAAATTGTCATTGTTAGCCCTACAACGCTTTTGGCAACATTAAGAACGGTAGCTTCTATTTGGCGAAACGAAAAACAAATAAAAAATGCAGCCGAAATCGGGCGGGTAGCGGGAAGTTTGTACGATAAAGTAGTAGGATTTTTATCGGACATGGAAGCTATTCGTAAAAACATCGAAAATGCTCTGACATTTCACAATAAAGCCATGAACAAACTGGCGGAAGGAAAAGGAAACATTATTAGAACGTCGGAAAAATTAAAAGAGTTAGGTGCAAAAACAGGTAAACAAATTGACAAAAAATACCTTGACTGAATTAAAACGTAAATATCATTTTTGGTATGTGGGGATTTTCACCATAATATTATTCGGGTGTTCGTCGTATAACTCTTTGTTAAACAATAATTTTTCTGATATTTACAAAGAAAAACAAGTAAAGTTTGAACCCAAATTCGTATTTTTCAATAATGTTAAAGACTCCACACAGGTTTATTATCAATTAGCTTCCAAGGAGCTGTTATACATGCGAAGTTTGTCTTCGGAGAAATATGTGGCTCGTATAGGCATTAGTTACCGGGTTTTTCCTTCCTTCCGAGATTCCAAAAATGCCGTGGATAGCGGAATGATTTATTTTGAAGACAGTATTTCGATAAACAAAATCAATGTGCCGAGGAAAATAGTAGGCAAAAACACTTTTTTTATTCCCGACGGGAAAAACTGGGTAGCCGAGATAAAAGTAGAAGATTTTAACAGACACACGCAAACCGTTTTATATTTCCAAATCAGTAAATCCGAAGCCCGCAATCCGGATGATTATCTCATATTGAACCCGCAGACAGGTTTACCTTATTTTGACAGATTTTTTACATCGGGCGATTCGGTTTTCATCAAAACCAAAACCATGTCGGAAGATAAACTGTATGTGTGGTATCAATCTCCCGATTATACACTGCCTCCGCCGCCGTTTTCGGTATCCGCTCCCAAAGTATTAAAATATGATGCCGACAGATTGTATCAAGCCGAAAAGATAGACAGCCTTCGGGTTTTTGCTTTTAGGTTGCAAGAGCAGGGTATATACCAGTTTAAATCGGAATTAAATGCCGTTACCGGAAAAAGCATACAAGTATTTTATGAAGGCTATCCGAGGATGATGACTTATGAAAACATGATAGCTCCGTTACGTTTTTTAACCACAAAAAACGAGTTTGAAGAACTTACGGAAAATCCAAATAAAAGATTAGCAGTAGAAAATTTTTGGCTTGAAGTGGGGCAAAACAAAAACAGAGCCAGAGAGTTAATTAAAGAATTTTACGGAAGAGTAGAACTCGCCAACAAGTTTTTTGCTACTTATCAGGAAGGCTGGCGAACCGACCGCGGAATGATTTATTTGATTTTCGGACCGCCCAATTCCGTTTACAAAACCAACGATTCGGAAAGTTGGGTTTACGGAGAAGACAATAATTTGATGTCTATCAACTTTGTGTTTGTAAAAAAAGAACATCCGTTTACTCAAAATTTATATATCCTAAATCGTTCTTCCATATATCAAACAGTATGGTACAGAGCGGTAGATATGTGGCGACAAGGAAGAATCGTGCAAAATAATTTTCAATAAATTTTTTATGAATCCAACTAATATTATTTACGGAGTTCATCCCGTTGCAGAAGCTGTGAAATCAGGTGTTTCTATTGATAAAGTTTTGGTAAACAAATCGTTAAAAGGGGAGAGGTTTCAAATATTGAGGGAGCTGTGCAAGCAACACAACATTTATCTCAACAGAGTTCCGGAAGAAAAAATCCGAAGGATTGTTCGAAAAGGAAACCATCAGGGAGTTGTGGCATTTGTCAGCCCTGTGGAATTTCATTCCATACGGGAAATTTTACCCTCATTATACGAACAAGGTAAAACGCCTTTTGTTATTGTTTTAGATAGAGTTACGGATATAAGAAATTTCGGTGCTGTTATTCGTACGGCAGAATGTTTTGGAGTAGATGCCATTGTAATTCCTCAAAAAGGAGCCGCATCGGTAAATGAGGATGTAGTAAAAACCTCGGCGGGTGCAATTTTTAATATTCCTCTTTGTAAGGAAAAATCGCTTGTAAATACCGTAAAGTTCATGAAAGATTGTGGTTTGGAGATATATTCGGCAACCGAAAAAGCTACGGCATCCTGTTATGAGCAAACACTTCAAACACCGTGTGCATTGGTAATGGGTTCGGAAGGTGAAGGAATTTCGGAAGATATTTTAAGGCTGTCGGACAAGCAATTGAAAATTCCCATAGCGGGCAATACGGGTTCTTTTAACGTGTCGGTGGCGGCAGGTATTTTAATGTATGAAATTGTGAGGCAATCGGCAGTTAAAAAACATTAACGTGTAATGCTGATTCCTTGTTTTTTGTAGAGTTTTGCCAATTCTTTTTTGATGATGTTTAATTGCGAAAGAATTTCGGCGGTTCGGTCAAAATCGGAGCAATTTTTTAATTCTTCCTGAAGATTTTCCCAATATTTTTCGAGGATAAGAATTTTATATAAACGCAATGTTTCCAAAGTAAGATGCTTTAAATTATCGTGT
>CAZLMS010000044.1:0-11250 GCA_964560645.1 uncultured Flavobacteriales bacterium
ACGGTATCTATCATCTTTTCTATATTGTCTTTCTCATTATATGTAGGAATAATTACTAATGAATCACTCATTGCTCAAAAATACTTAAAAGTCATAATCTTTTTTACAAATAAGAAAAAAATGTAGGAAAAATAAAAAAGCCCCGCCAATTGGCGGGGCTTTTAAAAAACTTGGTTAAAAGTGATTATTCAATCACTAATTTAATTACTTCATTGTAGTCTCCGTTAGAGATGTTTAGGAAATAAATACCCTTTTCAACATCCAAGTTGATGTCTAATACGGAGCCTGAAGTAACTTTTTGATTGTTGGTAAATACCACTTGTCCTAAAGTGTTGGTCACTTTAACTTGATAATTTCCGGCGCTTAAGTCATTAAACGCTACATTAAACTGACCATTGTTAGGATTAGGATAAACAGAAACGTTTGCATTTGTTAATCCGGTGGTAAATACCACACCGCCTACAGTAAAGGAGGCAGATTTCGTACAACCGTTAGCATCAGTTACCACAACAGTATAAGAGCCTTGAGCCGTAATATTTGTCAAGTCTTCACTTGTGGCACCGCCTGTCCATGAGTAAGTGTAAGGAGAAGTTCCTCCGGTAACCGTAATATTAATAGAACCTGTGTTTACAGAGTCTATTACAGTACCTGTAACGGTAATAGCAGTGGGTTCGGAAATAGTTACGGATAAACCGGTAACTGTACATCCGCTGGCGTCAGTTACGGTAATCGGATATACTCCTGCAGTAGCATTTACTACATTGGAAGACAAAGTGGTTCCGTCATAGTTGTAAGAATAAGGTGTAGTACCACCTCCTGCCGTTACGGTAATAGAACCGTCGCCGCCGTTACATAATGCATCATCAGCAGCTGCTGTAGCAGTTAGCACGGCAGGTTCGATTACAGTGGTTGAAGCAGTTTCGGTACAACCCATGTTGTCAGTTACGGTTACAGAATAAGTTCCTTGAGGCAATCCTGAAATGGAAGAGGTAGTAGCACCTGTACTCCAGCTATATGTGAAACCGGAGTTGCCTCCTGTTACGGCATTAATAGAAACCATGCCATCAGTTAATCCGTTACAAGAAATATTATCGGTATGCAAAGCAATGACAATAGGATCAGGTTCTGTAATAGTTGCCATTGCAATATTTGCACAGTTATTGGCATCTGTTACGGTTAATGTATAAACAGCTGCCGTTAATCCAACATTAGCTCCGGTAGTTGAACCGTTGTTCCAAGCATAGTTGTAAGGAGTGGTTCCTCCGGTAATGTTTGAAACAAAAGCTTCTCCGTCAGAACCTCCGGGACAAGTAACGTTTACTTCGGATATGGTAACTGTGGGAGCATTGGCGTTTACGATCACATCAGAATAAACTTCTTCACAACCATTTCCGTCTGTAACGGTTACGGCTACAGACCCGATGTTTAAACCGGTTATTGTAGTGGTGGTAGCTCCGTTATTCCAAGAATATGAGTAAGGTGTAACACCGGATGTTACGGATACCATAGCAGAACCATCTGCGTTTCCACAAGTAGCATCAGTTACAGATAAAGATGCCATTAGAGGAGTAGGATCAAATACATCTATATAAAAACTGTCTTGAGTATAAGTAATACCGTCCATATAGTAGTGAATCATTGGAGAAAGGTCGGAAGAACCTGCAGTAGATACAGTAGTAGGAACAGTCCATGTACCATTGTTTTCCAACACTACATTAGACATATACATCCATTTGTTGGTAGCCGTATAGTTGGTTCCTGCAGTCCAGTTAATGTTGTTGGTTTTCTTTCCGGTAACTACATCAAATCCCCATCCGTGAATATCGGGGTAGCAGTTAGAAGAAGAAAGCATTGGGTCGGTATCTAACCATTGAGCGAATATTTTAGAACCGTCTGCAGAACGTCCTGCTTGAATTCTGGCGCTCCATCCCAAACCGTTGTCTGCACAACCGTCGGTGTCTTGTACTTCAACAGTTTGTAGTGTTCCTACGTATGTAGCATCCCATTTTCCGCATTTATTGATATATACATCATAAATACCTGTCCAAGGAGTGCTATAAATGTAATCCAAAGAGTCTTGATGATCGCTGAAAGCACCTACAACGGGAGAGATAATGTGCAAGTTCCCATACACATCTACGGCAAAGTCCATACCTTCAGTAGGAGAGAAATAAGGACGGGCATAATTTTTTCCTTGAACATTGGGCAATGAGTCTTGGAAAAGTTGAATATTTGTAAAATCAAACAAGGGAAGCATGTTCCAAGTTTGTCCGCCGTCTTCGGTTTTGTAAACAATAGGTTGAGGAGATTTGAAATCAGAGTTTGCATCGCGACCGATAAATACCACATATCCGGTCATTCCGTCTTGGCTCCAAGCCATTCCTGATTGAGAATGGTTGTCGGAACCGGAAGCATCTTGAGAGAAGTTATGAGCAAAATTATTTACGGTCCAATCAAATTTATTGGTAGAAGGATTAAACGTACCGGTAAGTACTTTAAATCCTAAATGGTCATATACTGTACCGTCATAGTTAATATCATCTCCTCCTATATATGCTTTCCCATTATCTGTTACGAACATGTAATTTCGCATAATGAAATAGGTCGGTGTGCCGTTGTAGTCTCCGGCCATAGTGTTGTCAAAATATTCTTCAAACAGATTTGTACTATCCATTCGAGCGCTGGCAGCATAATTGGTAGTCCACCCCCCTGCATACTGCCCGTTTACATCATTTAAGCTGGGTCCGGCAACTACTGCAAAGGCATTATTTACATTGGTATTGCCTGCGGGATTATATATACCTCCGGAAGGATAGCGATTACCATCGCTTGTAATTACCAAAGAGGTGTCCCAAGTAGCTCCCATATCAGCAGAAAAAGACATTTGAACTTTTCCGCTACCGCCGGGATAAGTAGAACATTGGCGATGTGCAAAACCAATAACGCCAAGCCCGGGATGTGCCGTTAAACAAGATTGCTCTTCCAACAACACGGAATACTGGTTGTAAGAAGACCCTATTTTAATCTTGTTAAGATTAGCGGGAGCTTTTACATTTTGATTGTTTAACAAATGTAACGGCGGTTGTTGAACGCCTGTTTCGATAGGAGCCCCGGACATTTCGAGCTCTTTTGCTTTTGCCACTTTTTGATAAAAGGGTTTAGCTTTAACCGGTTGCCATGCATTGTGGGCTTGTTGTGCCATGGCAGACACTCCGAGCAATGCTAAGACAGAAAGTAATGTTCTTTTCATATGCGTATATTTTTTTTGCAAATGTATGTTTTTTTTCGTTTAAACCTGTTATTTACTCTTTAAAACAGGTCAAAATATCGGTAACTTTAAAATCTTAGAGAGGCTTTTTAGCAATGATAAAGTTTAGAATAAACAGGTAACTGACAAACAAATATTTCCCGGATGTAAGAAAAAACCCAACTTATCTTTAAACACGTTAAATTTGCAACCTAATCCTTCTCCTTGAGCAATAAGAAAAAAATATACTTCGCATCGGATTTTCATTTGGGAGTTCCCGGAAAACAAGACAGTAAGGAACGCGAAAAACAAATTGTACGATGGCTTTCGGAAATTCAACCTCATGCCAAAGAAATATTTTTAGTGGGCGACATCTTCGACTTTTGGTTTGAGTATAAACATACCATTCCCAAAGGATACGTACGATTGCTGGGCAAGTTGGCGGAACTTACCGACTCGGGTATTCCCGTACATTTTTTTACGGGCAACCACGATATGTGGGCATTTGATTATTTACCTTGCGAAGTAGGTGTTCAAATCCATAGAGAACCGATAATCAGAGAGTTTTCGGGAAAAAAATTTATGATAGGTCATGGCGACGGATTGGGTCCCGGCGACAAACCATACAAAATGCTTAAAAAAATATTCTCCAATAAATTATGCCAATGGATGTTTGCCCGAATACACCCTAATTTAGGAATTTCCATAGCGAATTATTGGTCTAAAAAAAGCCGTTTGGCAAACATGAACGGTGAAGAAACTTTTTTAGGGGAAGAAAAAGAATGGCTTATTCAATTTTGCCGTTCCGAACTGGCTCGCCGTCATATTGATTATTTTATATTCGGACACAGACATTTGCCTATAAAATACCACCTTAGCGAAAATGCCCAATATATCAACTTGGGCGAGTGGTTATTTGCTAAGACCTATGCTGTTTTTGACGGTAACGATGTACAACTTGTGAAATATCCCGAAAACCAACTCGTAAATAGTGTGAATAATGCCTCCGTTTAGTAGAAAAAACAAAGAAGAAAAAATAAAACTTTCCAAAGAGAATTGGAAAAAAGCGATGAAGATTTTCGGGTTTTTAAAGCCCTACAGATTGAAGTATTTTTTGGGAATGATTTTTTTATTTCTTACCGGAGGGGCAGCATTGGTTTTTCCTTATTTAATGGGCGATTTGGTAGATGCGGGAAGTGCAGCAAGCGCAGAACAAATCAATCAAGTGGCGCTTTTGTTAATGATTGTGTTAATAGCCCAAGCCGTTTTTTCATTTTTCAGAATTTATCTGTTTGCAGATGTAACGGAAAATATGTTGGCAGACATTCGTCAATCGGTTTACGAGCATATTATCAAACTTCCGGTAATGTTTTTCAATAAAAACAGGGTTGGAGAGTTAAATTCCAGAATTTCATCTGATGTGGCACTTTTACAAGAAACTTTTACAACAACCATAGCCGAGTTTTTGCGGCAGTTTATCTTAATTGTGGGAGGTGTTTTTTTATTGTTCTACACATCACCCAAACTGGCAGGTGTAATGCTCAGCATTGTTCCCGTGGTAGTGATAGCCGGTGTGTTTTTTGGACGGTTCATCAGAAAAATTTCCAGACAGGTTCAAGATGAAATAGCCCGTTCTAACACCATTGTAGAAGAAACTTTACAAGGCATTTTAACGGTAAAAGCATTTGCCAATGAATTATTTGAAATAATGCGATATAAAAAAGCCGTTCAACAAGTGAAACAAACGGCTATTAAAGGCGCCCGGTGGAGAGGAGCATTTGCTTCTTTCATAATATTTTGCCTGTTTGGAGCAATAGTAACGGTTATTTGGTATGCCATGCATCTGGTGCAATTACAAGAGCTTACCTACGGTAAAATGTTCCGTTTTTTATTGTTGTCGGTGTTTGTGGGAGCATCTATCGGAGGAATAGCAGAATTATATGCTCAAATTCAGCGGGCGGTGGGGGCAACCGACAGAATTATGGATATTTTGGAAGAAAAAACCGAACCTATAAATCCGCACGATGAAATAAAACAATCTGTTAAAGGAGAGATTGAATTTAGAGAAGTGTGTTTCAGTTATCCTTCCCGTCCCGATGTTCAGGTTTTAAATAAAGTTTCATTTAAAATAGAACCCGGACAACAAGTAGCTTTAGTAGGACCGAGCGGTGCCGGAAAATCAACGGTTACGCAATTGCTCTTCCGTTTTTATGAGCCGCAAAGCGGGGAAATATTGATAGACAGAAAAAACATTAATTCTTACGATTTAACAGACCTTAGAAAACAAATAGCCATTGTGCCTCAAGAAGTATTGCTGTTTGGCGGCACCATAAAAGAAAATATTGCTTACGGAAAACCCGGCGCTTCAGAAGCCGAAATTGAAGAAGCAGCCAAAAAAGCCAATGCTTATGAGTTTATTATGCAGTTTCCCGACAAGTTTGAAACGCTGGTAGGAGAAAGAGGCGTACAACTTTCGGGCGGACAAAGACAACGAATTGCCATTGCACGAGCCATCTTAAAAAACCCGAAAATTCTTATCCTCGACGAAGCCACAAGTTCCCTCGATTCACAATCGGAAAAAGAAGTACAGGAATCTTTAAACTATTTAATGCAAGGCAGAACGTCATTGGTAATAGCCCACCGGCTTTCTACCATTAAAAACAGCGATAAAATACTGGTGATTCAAAACGGAAAAATTATAGAAGAAGGCACACATGTTGAACTTATAAAAAAGGGCGGTTTATACAATAATTTATTACAATTGCAAAACGAAACAATAGTTTCATAATTCAAGTACATGGAAAAATTCGATTTATGTGTAATAGGAGGGGGGCCCGCAGGGTATGCGGCTGCCATGCGTGCTGTGGATTATGGAAAAAAAGTTTTGCTGATTGAAAAAGACAAAGTAGGTGGGGCGGGTATTTATAACGGAGCATTGTCTTCCAAAACACTTTGGGAACTCTCCGAAAAAGTATATGCCGTTAACAAAACCATTGTTTCTACCGGAAGAAAAGAGTTTCAAATAAGCTGGGAAGAAGTGCGCCGAACCATGAACGAAGCCATTTTCGACCGTAAATTTCAATATTCCTGTCATATAAAGCTTTTGCAAACAGAAGCCAGCAAGCAGTTGTTTTTTTACGAAAGAGGCTTTGGCACTATGCTCGACCGCTATCATGTCCAAATTAAAAAAGAAACCGGCGAAACAAAAGTCATTAAAACCGATTATATTATCTTGGCAACGGGAAGTCGTCCGCGGAAATTATCCAATATCCCTATTGATGAGAAAATTATTATGACCAGTGACGGAATACATCACATAGATGATTATCCCAAAAGCCTGGTAATATTGGGAGCCGGAGTTATCGGTTGTGAATTCGCCACTATTTTCTCTAATTTCGGACGCACTAAAGTGAACATCATTGATAAAGCGGACAGAATACTTCCTTTTGAAGATGAAGATATTGCGGAATTGATAGCTTCCAACATGCGGGATAAGGACGTGACCATACACGGAAAAGCGCAGCTTATCCGCATGGATATTGTGGACGGACAAGTAGAGTATGAAATAGAAAAAGAAGGAAAAAGGGAAACCATTCGTGTTGAGAAAGCTCTGGTTTCTGTGGGAAGAGTGCCGAACATAGAGGGTTTAGGGTTAGAAAATGCCGGTGTAAAAATGAGTAAACGCGGCATACATATCGGTGATGATGATACACAAACTAATATTCCTAATATTTATGCGGTAGGAGATGTTTCGGGACGAATAGCGTTGGTAAATATGGGTGAAATAGAAGCTCGTCATGCCGTAGAAAAAATATTCGGAGGAAAAACAGAGCGTTTGTCATACGACAACGTATCAACCATTATGTTTTTACATCCGGAAGTAGCATCCGTAGGGCTTAACGAACAAACTTGCAGGCAGAAAAACATCCCCGTCAGAGTGGTCAAAATTGACTATTCCTGCATTGCCCGTGCAATTGCCATGAGAAAAACACAGGGCTTTTTCAAAATTATCACTACCGATGATAAAAATATGCGTATTTTAGGTATGCGAGCCGTGGGAGAACACGCCTCTTCCGCTATTGAAGCAGTGGCATTGCTTATTAAAATGAATAAAGGTATAGAAGAGCTGGCAGAGCTGGTTCATCCGCATCCGTCTATTGTAGAAGGTGTGCAAGAAGCACTCAGAATGTTGCTCAATAAATCCATATTCAAGTCATCCGTATTTAAAGACAAATTGAAGTGCTACAGTTGTAGAGACGGCGTTTGTACGCCGCTTCAGCGTTTGTAATTCTCCGGCCAACTTGTTTAAAATCATTCTAAATAACCGTTGTAAGATGTAGCTTTTTTTCGTAGCTTTGCTTTTTAGATTTAATCTAAATAAAATCAAGATGATAAAAGTAACCGAAAACGCCAAACAGCAATTTTTGAACCTGTTGAAAGAAAAGGGTTTAGAAGACGCGTATTTGAGAGTGGGAGTGAAAGGTGGCGGATGTTCGGGGTTGATGTATCATTTGGATTTTGATACGGAGCGGAAAGAAGATGACAAATTGATAGAAGACAACGGCATTAAAATTTTGGTTGACAAAAAAAGCTTCCTTTATTTGGTAGGTACTCAACTTGATTTTCAAGGCGGGCTGAACGGAAAAGGATTTGTTTTTATCAATCCGAATGCGTCCAGAACTTGCGGATGCGGCGAAAGTTTTTCAATATAATTTGAAACTATGGCATATACCGAACACGATTTAAAAAAAGACCTTAAAAAAGAATATAAATACGGTTTTGTAACCAAGATAGAATCGGAAAAAGCACCAAAAGGCTTAAATGAAGACATTATCCGGTTTATTTCCCAAAAAAAGAAAGAACCCGAGTGGTTACTGGAGTTCCGTTTAAAAGCATACCGCCATTGGCTAACGCTCGAAGAACCTTCATGGGCGCATATTCAACATCCGCCAATCGATTATCAAGATATATACTATTACGCAGCTCCGAAACCAAAAAAGAAAGTAAAGAGTTTAGACGAAGTAGACCCCGAGTTGCTGGAAATGTACAAAAAACTCGGCATTCCCGTAGAGGAACAAAAAAGACTGCACGGCATAGCAGTAGATATTGTGATGGACAGCGTGTCTGTTCAAACAACTTTTAAAGAAACGCTGGCGGAATTAGGAATTATTTTTTGTTCATTTTCAGAAGCCGTGCAAGAACACCCCGAATTGGTTAAAAAATATTTAGGCACAGTAGTTCCTTATACAGATAATTACTTTGCCGCACTCAATTCCGCTGTTTTTTCCGACGGTTCGTTTTGCTATATCCCTAAAGGTGTACGGTGTCCAATGGAGTTGTCCACCTATTTTAGAATCAACGAAGCTCAAACCGGTCAATTTGAGCGTACTTTGGTAATCGCCGATAAAGGAAGTTATGTAAGCTATTTGGAAGGATGTACGGCACCCATAAGAGATGAGAATCAATTACATGCCGCAGTAGTAGAGCTTATAGCTTTAGACGATGCCGAAATCAAATACTCTACCGTTCAGAACTGGTATCCGGGCGATGAAGAAGGAAAAGGCGGGATATACAATTTTGTAACTAAAAGAGGATTATGCGAAACCAATGCCAAAATTTCTTGGACACAAGTGGAAACCGGCTCTGCCATTACCTGGAAATACCCCAGTTGCATATTAAAAGGCGATAATTCCGTAGGCGAATTTTATAGTGTGGCGGTAACCAATAATTATCAGCAAGCCGACACCGGAACCAAAATGCTTCATATCGGCAAAAACACTAAAAGCACTATTATATCCAAAGGAATATCGGCAGGGAAAAGCAACAATTCATACCGGGGACTCGTGAAAATAAACAAAGGAGCTCACAATGCCCGGAATTTCTCCCAGTGCGATTCCTTGCTTATAGGAAGTGAATGCGGTGCGCATACCTATCCTTATATCGAAGTAGAAAATAAGACCGCTCAAGTAGAACACGAAGCCACTACTTCAAAAATAGGCGAAGATCAAATTTTTTATTGCAATCAACGGGGAATTGATACCGAAACTGCCGTTAAACTTATTGTAAACGGTTATGCACGCGAAGTGCTTAATAAATTGCCGATGGAATTTGCGGCAGAAGCCCAAAAATTATTGGCAATTTCATTAGAAGGAAGTGTAGGATAAAAATAATATAACAAAATGCTAACAATCAAAAATTTAAAAGCTTCTGTAGAAGGCAATGAAATTTTAAAAGACGTAAATCTGCAAGTAAATCCCGGCGAAGTTCACGCCATTATGGGGCCCAATGGTTCCGGAAAATCCACTTTGGCTTCGGTGCTTGCGGGAAAAGAAGATTACGAAGTAGAAGGAGAAGTTATTTTTAAAGGCAAAAACCTGTTGGAACTTGCTCCCGAAGAAAGAGCTGCCGAAGGGTTGTTTTTGGCGTTTCAGTATCCGGTAGAAATTCCGGGTGTAACCAATAAAACTTTTTTGCGAACTGCCATTAACGAAATTAGAAAATACAAGGGGTTAGAACCACTTTCTGCGGGAGAATTTTTAAAACTTTTTAAAGAAAAACAAAAGCTTGTGGAGCTGGACGAAAAACTGGCTTCCAGATATGTAAATGAAGGATTTTCGGGAGGAGAAAAAAAACGAAACGAAATTTTTCAATTGGCAATGCTCGAACCTTCATTGGCAATACTCGACGAAACAGATTCGGGGCTTGATATTGATGCATTGAGAATTGTGGCTAACGGAGTAAACAAGTTGCGCTCTAAAGACAATGCCTTTGTAGTAATTACACACTATCAACGTCTGCTCGATTATATTGTTCCCGATGTGGTACATGTGCTTTACAAAGGAAAAATCGTGAAATCAGGACCTAAAGAATTGGCTTTGGAGCTGGAAGAAAAAGGTTACGATTGGCTTAAACAAACTGTTGATGCATAATATTATGGCAACGTTAACTCAAGATAAAAAGACCGTTTTTTTAGAAGGATTGATACCTAATCAACCGGTGTCTCAAAAAGAAAAAAACATTATTTCAGATGCCGAAAGACATCTTGCCCGGCTTGATTTTCCTTCCTCCAAAAACGAATATTGGAAATATACAGGAACAAGAAGAATTATTAACCAAAAGTATTCCCAAACACCCGATTTTAAAGCAAATATCTCATCATTGCCTGTTCTTGACGATTGCCCGAATACTTTAGTTTTCATTAACGGTTATTTTTCCGAAGAACAATCCGAAATTGCGGATGAAGCATTCATTTTACCTCTTTCCAAAGCAAAGAGCCAAAATACCAAAGAGTTTTTAGACTTTTTTGCCCGAATTAACGATTACAAAAACCATATATTTTCCGCTATTAATACGGTTTATCATACCAATGGGGTATTTATCAATCTTCCGGAAGACAAGCAATTACAAAAAACACAAATCATATTTTTAAACACCACCCGGCAACCGCTGTTTAATCCGCGAAATCTTTTTATTCTTCATACCGGAAGCAGTGCCGATATATCTTTTCTAAACATTTCGGATGGCGAATCCGGCGGTTTTTGCAATGCAGTTACCGAAATTTACTTAAAAGACAACAGCCGTTTAAACTTACAGAACATTCAAAACCCTTCAGCAAGTACGCACATTATTCACACAATAGATGTAAACCAGGAAGCTTATACGCATTTCAAATCTTTTACCGCAACATTCAACGGAGATATTGTGCGAAACAACTTAAATGTACATCAATTGGCATCAGGTTGTGAAACAGATTTATACGGATTTGCGCTTTTAAGCGGAAAAACGCATGCGGACAACCATACTTTAATAGAACATCTTCATCCCCACAACAACAGCAACGAATGGTATAAATATGTAATGGATAGAAAAGCGGTAGGCGTATTTAACGGAAAAGTGCTGGTAGCTAAAGACGCCCAACAAACCAATGCTTTTCAACAAAACAACAATATCTTACTTTCCGATGATGCAAAAATATATTCCAAACCCGAACTCGAAATTTATGC
>CAZLMS010000045.1:0-11167 GCA_964560645.1 uncultured Flavobacteriales bacterium
GGTATAAACAATTGCTTTTCCGCTTACTTCGAATTTTTCGGTGCGTTGAATAAGGTTTCCGTATTGGTCGTATTGCTCAGTAATGGTTTTATAGTGTTGGTTGTTTTCGTTATAGCAATATATCATTTTTTCAACAGGTGTATTTTTAACGGTTTTAAATGTTTCGGAAAACAGATGTATTTTGTTTGTTGTTTTTTCCGATTGGCGATAGTATTCCATTGACTTCAACTCGTTGTTTTCGTAATAAAACTTTTTAGTAAGAAAAGCACCTCCGACCCATTCGGTTTTTTCGAGAATTTTGCCCTCCTTGCTATATTGAACAAGGTGTATTGTTGTGTCTGTTTTTTTACCAAGATAATCTGTTTTTTCCACTTTTACCAAAAGCCCTTCTTTATTAAATTCATAGCTTTCAAAAAGCGGCGTTTCCCTAATAATATCATTGATTTTTTTCACCGCCACGTTTCCCGTTATTTGACGGATTTGATTTTTTTTAATAAACTTCCTGTTAAAAGGAGGGGTATTTTCCAAAATAATTTGGTTCGCAGTTATTTTAAGCAATTGCGATTTTGCAGAAAGGATAAAAAAACAACAGCTAATAACGAACAGACAAACGCGCTTTTTCGACATCGGTTAACGGTTGATTACAAGTTTGATTTTTGCAAATGTAAATGAATGTTTTTCCTTTCGTAAAGCGGTTTTTCAACAGCGGAATGTCAGAAGGTTTTATCATTCCTGCCATTAACACATTGGGATAGTATTGCTTGCAAAATTCTTTTTGTGTGTTTCGAGCTTGTTCTCCTGCAAAAACAATTTCATAAAATGTATAAGTTTCTCCTAAAAACACTTTAAGCCAATAAGAATATTGATACGGTTCTTTAATTGCCGCCGTGTAAATGTTTTCAAGCATTTGTATGTATTGCCGTTCGTATGCAGCATCGGAAGTGATAATTGCCAAATATTTGAGGTTTTCCGCCATAACGGAATTAGTGGCGGGAATTACATTGTCATATATTTCCCGCTTGGTTGCTGCAAGCGGTTTTAATTTTTTATTCCTATACAGAAAAAATCCTGTCGAATCATCGTAAAAACCGGTGTTGATTTCTTTTGTAAGTATTATAGCCTTTCGGAGATATGTTTCTTCAAAACTAACGGAAAACAATTTGAGTGTTGCTTGGATTAGCAGTGCATAATCATCGGAAAATGCAGGAATTTTGGCTTGTCCTTTTTGATAAGAGTGATACAGTTCTTGACCATTGCGAAGGTTTGTCCACAAAAAATCAAAGGTTTGCATGGCTTTATGTAAATATGATTGTTCTCCCGTAGCCAAATATGCTTCCGAAAGGGCAGTTATCATAAGTGCATTCCATCCGGTTAAAATTTTATCGTCGAGTTGCGGCGGCACTCGTTTTTTTCGTTCTCGCAGCAGCAGGCTCATCCATTTTTCTTCGAGACGCCGAATTTCTTTGAGCGATAACGAAAGTTTTTCGGCATAATATTCATTATCGTGTTCTCTGTGCAAGACATACCTGTTTTCCCACTTTTCGGAAGGCAAAATGTGATAAATTTCAAAAAACAAATTTCGTTCTTCTTCGGGAATAATTTGCTTCAGCTGTTCTTCCGTCCATGTGTAATATTTCCCTTCTTCGCCTTCACTGTCGGCATCCAATGCGGCATAAAAACCGCCGCCGGGACGTTGCATTTCGTTTTCCAAAAATTGTATGGTTTTATGAAGGGTTTTGCGATATAATTCTTTTTTCGTTCGACAATATGCACGGGCATAAAGTGTTATTAATTGTGCATTGTCATATAGCATTTTTTCAAAGTGCGGAACTTTCCATCTTATATCCGTACTATAACGGGCAAAACCCCCTCCTACATGATCGTAAATTCCTCCCAATGCCATTCTTTGAAGAGTAATTTGCACAAATTGTTCTGTTTCGGCATCATTATCCAAGATTGCAAAATCCAATAAAAATCCGTAAAATGAAGGCAACGGAAATTTGGGCGCTCGATTTAATCCTCCGTAAACGGTGTCAAAGTGTTGGGCTATGGCTTTTACTGCCTTCCGGATATCTTGTTTTTTCCATTCCTTAGAAGGGTTTTCCAGGGTTATTAAATCCATTTTGCGAACTCCTAATGTGAGTTGTGCAGCTGTTTCTTCTATTTTTCGCGGGTCAGACGAATATATTTCGTGTATTTGTTCTAAAACTTTTATCCATTGTTTCTTAGGAAAATATGTGCCGCCGTAAAACGGCCGTCCGTCGGGTAAAACAAAGACATTCAGCGGCCAGCCGCCTTGTCCGGTAAGCAGTTGAACGGCATCCATATAAAGATTATCCACGTCAGGGTGTTCTTCCCTGTCCACTTTTACCGGCACAAACCACTCATTCATCAACCGGGCAACTTCTTCATCTTCAAAACATTCTTTCTCCATTACATGACACCAGTGACACGAAGCATATCCTATACTGATAATCAACGGTTTGTTTTCTTTTTGAGCTTTTTCAAAAGCCTCGTTTCCCCAAGGCATCCATTTTACGGGATTGTAAGCATGTTGTAATAAATAAGGGCTTGTTTCGTTAATAAGTGCATTCGGTTTGCCGTGTTTAGTCATAGTTGACGGTTTTTGTTTAGTTTTACAGGCAAATATCCATAATATAATCATCAATGAGTAAAGTAGAAATAACTTCCTGGCGAAAATCTTATACATTTCTTATTGTTTCTTTAATTGCCGGTATCGGGACTTTGGTATATGTAGGAAAATACACGCTTGTTCCAAAAATGTTTTTGTCAAAAGTAATCATATTAAACATTGTGGTGTTTCTCCTTATTCCGATTCGGTTGTGGAAACGCTTGTTGGGCTACAACACTTATGAAAGTATTTTATTCGCCACTATCGGGTTAGGACTGAATTTTAACACGTTTTTAATGTGGTTAAACTTTTTTTGTGTAAGCAATACATATTCGGAAGAAAAGCATATTGTGGACATGAAAATACAACAAGACGTACTTGCAGGAACTTATGTAGAGTTTGTATTAGAAGATGATTATTTAAAAGAGTTCCCCGAAGTACGGATTTTTGACGTCCATGAAGATAATAAAATGTTATTGGAAGCTCAAAAATTAAAATACACCATCACCACAGGGTGCTTGGGTTACGATGTGGTAAAAAATATTGAAGCCATAAACTAAATTCTGTTGTATTCCAATATAAACGGATTGGAAACCCGCTCCTCTCCTACCGTGGTTTTTTCTCCGTGACCGGAATATATGATATAATCGTCGGGCAGTGTAAGAACTTGTTTGTTTATAGATTGCATAAGCGTTTCATAATCGCCTCCGGGCAAATCGGTTCTTCCAATACTTCCTTTAAAAATAACGTCTCCGGCTATTACGGTTTTAGTGTTGTGATGGATAAAAATTACATGTCCGGGAGCATGTCCGGGAGCAAATCGAATTTCTAACACCGTATTCCCAAAAGTTATTTCTCCAAAATCGGGTAAGAATTGTTCCGGTTCGGGAGATAACTCGACATTAGGAATTTGATAAATATCCGCAACCTGAGGAATGCCTCTAAGAAGAAATAAATCTTCTTTGTGAATTTGCGGTAAAATATTATATGTTTGGGATACAAAACGATTGCCAAAAACATGGTCAATATGGCAATGGGTATTTAATAACAATACCGGGCGAAGGTCTTCCTGTTCGATAAAAGATTTTAGCGCTTGTTTTTCTTCTTTAAAATAACAACCCGGGTCAATAACGGCTGCTTCTTTGGTTTCATCATACAACACATAAGTATTTTCCTGAAAAGGATTAAAAGTAAAAACTTTTACCTTCATTATTGTTTTATTACTTTTTGCAAAAATACGGTTTCGGGTTTTACGATTTTAAAGAGATATAGTCCGGGTTGCCATTCGCTCACATCCAAAGTGGCAGGAATTTTTGAAAATTTTGCCGTTCTTCGTCCCGTAGCATCAAAAATTTCCAGAGAGGCGTGCTGCAGGTTTCCTTCCACTCGAATTATTTGCCGGGCAGGATTTGGAAAAATCCGCCAGGTATTTTCCGATATTTCAGAAACATCCGTAGTACTTAAATCTGTTTTTTGTATCTGAAAATCATCAAAATAAAATCCGTCTTCCGTAGCCCATACGTCACTTATTAAGCGAAATTTAAACAACACATTGCTACTGCCCAGCAAATCGGTTAAATCCACTTCTTCCCTTACCCACTCGGTTTGAAAGCCATCATATACAGGCTGCCCTTCATCTTGATTGGAATTGCCTGTTTTTGTGTATTTTCCGCATAAAGGAAACCATGTTGTGCCACCGTCCGGAGAACCTAAAAACTGCACGTAGTCATACCCTGCTTCTATTGCCCATTTTGCATAAAAAACCGCTTTGGCAGAAACCGCACCGGATAAGTCCGTTATTGTTTGAATCTGTGTTTCGACGGAGGTGTTGTTACCGTAATTTCCGTTGGGAGAGTCTGTCATTGAATAGGTTGGAGAATAATAATCTTCTTGAGTAAGTTGCCATTCGGATGTGGTAAAAGATGTGTTTCCGTTATCAAAGTTGTCTTGTACTATGATATTTCCTTCTCCATACGTAAGTGTAATTGTATCGCGTCGAGTATAGTATTGATTATTGATTTCCACCTCAAACGAAAATACCTCTCCGGGAGTTATATTACTGTTTAATGTTATTTGAACAGAATCAGTAATACTTTCCAAGTGGTTGAGGGAAGTGTATGTCTTAGAAGGAGTAACAGCTGTTATATTAGATGTAATCGGAGAAAATGTCAATGTAAATACTGCCGTGGAATCCAGTCCCAATCGTTGAACAACATAATCGTAATAAAAATTAAGTGTATTAACTGAAGAAAGGTTGTTTTTTTGAAACCGTAAATAACGTAATGCCAATTGGCAAAAATTTAAGTTTTGACGGATGTTTTCTTGGCATAAATCCTCAATAACGGTAGCCGGAGGCCAAAATCCGTAGGTGCCGCTGCCTGCTTCGGGGGTAAAAGACAGTATTTTGTTTTTAGTGGTTTGTTCGCCATACATCCAATCATCCGAATCTCCATTGGTTACGTATCCTACGGTTTGGTCGCCGGTGCCATAGGTGTAGTGATTTTGTTCGGTCATTACTTGGGCAAAATTGACAAATACCGCCGAGTCGGGTGTATAGGTGGACGGTGCATATCCCCACGGATAAATTAAAAGATTTCCGTAAGTGTGATAGTTTAACGCCATTAAAAAATTGTGTGTTTCGGTAAAATATTTTACCGCTTGGGTTTCGGGTTCGGAAAATGGTGCCGGACCGCGATAAGTATCGCTATTGGTATTGGGAGAAGAACCGTTGTTGTCCAATCCCCAGTGATAGCCGTAGTTTCTGTTTAAATCCACTCCATAGGTTCCATCATTGTTGTTTCTGCGGTTTTTTCTCCACATTCCCCCGCCATTGGGGTCCGTGGTTTGATTATATACATATCCGTCGGGGTTTACCATCGGAATAAAATACATTTCCAGATTATCTACCAAATAAGTAACCTCATCATTTGTTCCGTAGTTTTCCAATAAATAATACATGAAATATATCAACTGCGAGAGGGATGCCGGCTCACGAGAATGATGTAATGCCGTAAACAGTACTTGCGGCTCGTTTTCATTGGAATTCGGATTGTCGGATATTTTCAGCCAGTAAATAGGGCGTCCTTCGTGCGATAAATAATTGCCAATGGTGTCGCGTACAGTAATCAGATTAGGGTATTTGCTTGACATTGTATCTAAATGTGCCAAAAATTCTTCATAAGTAAAAAATCCTCCCATACTTCCCAAACTCCAATTTTGCGGGGTGGGAAAAGTTTCTTTGGAATTATCTCCACACACCTGTGATTGTTGTGCCGATTTAACAAACTGCTCGTTTCTTTGCCGGTAATATTCTGATACGTTTTCTATCAGGATTTGATAAGGAATTTGATGTTGAGACAGTATTTGCAGCTCTTCTTCGGACAAGTCGGTAATTAAAAAATCCTTTCCTCGCCAGCCGTGGTCGGCAGCTACGGGCAAGGTGTTTAACAATTGATACGTTTGGGGTGACAGTTGAATTTTTACTTTATGATATATTTGTTGAGCACCGGCAGAAAAAAGAGTAAACAACAATGCCCCTAATAAAACAGTTTTCCTCATTCCATAAAGATTTTTGTAAAGTTACGTCGTTTTAATTCAAAAAACCCGTCTTATTTGAAGAACGGTTAAAGTCTTACTTCCAGCGGAGTGTGCTTAAAAAAGTATCTGTATCTTGGCTAATATAATCAATTACGGGACTTAAAGAGTCATAATCGGATTGATAATTAAAATATAAAGCTCCTCTAATAAAACGGCTTGTGCTGTCGGTAGCATAAAACTGAAGATATGACGCCACATCGCCTTTCAATATATATTTTATTCCGTAAACTTTGTTTTCCGGGTGTTTTATTAAAACCTCCTCAATATCGTTGGCTTTTATGGTGTGTTTGTAAGCTAAATTTCTGGATTCTTCGATAAGCACCGGCAAATTGTCATTTACCTCTTTATAGCTCAAATGCACTGTGGCTTTTAGTTCGGGGTATATTATATTCAACCAGCATTTTTCTTCGGGAACTCCGGGTTTAGGTACCACCTTTGCCTGAGCGGAATATTGAAATTCAAAAGGACATCCGGATTGATAGTGTTTGTATTGATGAGGTGGAAGTGTTATTCGAATATATCCTCTGGGTTTGGGTAAATAATTTGGTTCGCAAGCTGTCCCGAAAGCCATAAAAAGCATACAAATAAATTTAATTTTATACTTGCTCATCGGGTTTGTTTACAATAACTTTTATTCTTTTTATTCGTCTCTTGTCAGCACTTTCCACAATAAAGGTAAAAGGTCCGCAAGTTACTTTTTCGTTTTTTCGGAGGATTTTTCCGGAAAGCTCAATGAGTAACCCGGCAAGAGTTTCCGTATCTCCTTTTATATCTGCAAAAACTTTCTCATCTACTTCTAAAATTCTATAAAAGTCAGACAATTGTGTTTTTCCGTCAAATACATAAGTGTAATCATCCAATTTGGAATATATTACATCTTCATCGTCAAACTCGTCTGAAATGTCTCCTACAATTTCTTCCAAAATGTCTTCCAGCGTAACTATTCCGCTGGTTCCTCCAAACTCATCCACCACAATCGCCAAATGTATTTTCAGCTCCTGAAAATCTTTCAACAAGTCGTCTATTTTTTTGTTTTCGGGAACAAAATAGGGTTCTCTGAGTTTTTTGTTCCATTTAAAATTTTCCTGCTCGATATATGGAAGCAGGTCTTTGATGTACAACACTCCTTTGATTTTATCAAACGTTTCTTCATATACCGGAATTCTCGAAAATCCTGTTTTTAATATGGTTTCTTTCACTTGAGAAAAAGGTGTGTTTATTTCCAAAGCCACCACATCCGTGCGGGGAGTCATAATTTGTTTTACATTAGTATTTCCGAATTTTACAATTCCTTCTAAAATTTTATGTTCTTCCGAATTTTTTTGTTCCTCATCGGAAGTTAGTTCCAAAGCTGTGGATAATTCTTCCACAGACACGTGTGTGCCGGAATTTTTTCGGGCGAGTTTTTTCTCTAAAAAAGCAGAAGAACTAACCAACAAATGGCTTACCGGAGCAAATAATTTGCCAGCAATAAATAACGGGTATGCCATTTTTTTTGCCAGATTTATTTTGTGTTTGTTGGCATATACTTTAGGAATTACTTCACCAAAGAGTAATATTAAAAACGTAACACCTATTACTTGAATAAAAAATACGGAGAGTGTTCCTGCTTTTTGTAAAAGCGGCTCGACAAGATAAGTGGAAAGAACAACAATTCCGATGTTTACAGTATTATTTGCCACCAAAATGGTTGCCAATAATTTTTTGGGTTCTTCCAAATGCAAAAGAACAAGCTCGGAAATCTTGCCGCCTTCTTCTTTAATATGTTGTTTATCGGAAGGGGTAAGTGAAAAAAACGCCACCTCGGAACCCGAAAACAATGCAGAAAGAAAAAGCAAAATTGCAAATACAATAATTTCTAATGAAAGAAAAACGGGGTTGATATATAAAAGCGTTTCCGGAAACGGATCGTCCATAGATTGCGTTTATTGATTAAAAGGGCAAGTCATCTTCTTCTGTTTCATCGTTTATGTCTATAGGAGAAGAGGTTTGTTCCTGTTGCGGGGTGTTTGTTTGAGGTTGTTGTGTTTGAGAAGGCGTTTCGGAAGGAGCATCTGCCGGAGAGCCTCCGCCCATTAAAGTCATATTGTCGGCTACTATTTCGGTGGTATAGCGCATATTGCCGTTTTGATCTTCCCACGAGCGGGTTCGCAGTTTTCCTTCTATATAAACTTTATTGCCTTTCCGAAGGTATTTTTCGGCAATTTCCGCTAATCCTCGCCATAGCACCACATTGTGCCATTCGGTAACGCTTTTTCGTTCGCCTGTATTGCGGTCTTTATAGTATTCGGTTGTGGCTATTCGAATAGTGGCAACAGGCACGCCGCTTTGCAAATAACGAACTTCGGGATCGGCTCCCAAGTTTCCTAATAAAATTACTCTGTTTACACCGGACATATTGTTTGTTTTAATTATTGTTCTTGGAAAAGACCGTGAATTTCGGCGTCTATTTTACTGATTACCGAACCTAAGTCTTCTTGATTGTCTATAAAATTAATGTTGTCCACATCTATTACGAGCAGCTTTCCTTTGTCATAATCCGAAATCCATGCTTCATAGCGTTCGTTGAGGCGCTTTAAATAGTCTAAACGAATGGCTTCTTCATAATGTCTTCCGCGTTTTTGGATTTGTTGTACCAATTTAGGCACAGATGCTCGCAGGTAAATTAACAAGTCGGGCGGTTGAATAAATTTGTCCATGGTTTTAAAAAGCGACATGTAATTTTCAAAGTCGCGTGTGGTCATTAAACCCATGGCATGCAGGTTAGGGGCAAAAATATAAGCATCTTCGTAAATGGTTCTGTCTTGGATAAAGTTTTTTCCTTCTTCACGAATTTTAAGAATTTGATTAAACCGATGGTGCAAAAAGTATATTTGAAGATTGAAAGACCATCTTTGCATATCATCATAAAAATCATTCAAGTACGGGTTGCTCTCCACTTCTTCAAAATGGGCATCCCATCCGTAATGGTTTGCCAAAAGTTCGGTAAGCGTGGTTTTTCCCGAGCCGATATTTCCTGCCACTGCTAAATGCATATTCAAATTTTCAGCTAAAATACAAATATCTTTTAAATATTTCTTTAGTTGTTGATAAATCTTTGAGTTAAGTTCTTTTTTCTTTGGGCTATCCGGCGAGCGAAAAGCGGAGGGTAATTCCGAAATTGGTGTTGGAAGTCGGGAAAGAAGTAACCACAATAGGGTTAGCGCTATCGAAGTTGTAGAATAAACGAAGGTTAAGCCGTTGGTTTATTCTGTAATCGCCGGTTAGGCGGAATGTAATAGAAGTTCTTCCGTTGCTGGGCTGGTTGGTGCCTTCCACAATTCTTCGCAAAATGGTGAGGTCTCGTTTGTAAGACATATCCAACCGAACGTTCAAATCGCTCATGATTTTAGAGCCTTTTTTAAACTCAAACGGAAAAGGAACAGATTTAAAGATATACCCTCCGCCAATAGTCAATTGGAAAGATTGTATTTCCATCAATTGTGTGTTGGAAATAGAAAGATTAAGCGTTCGGCTCTTTTTAATTTCAAACCGGGATGTCATGCTGTTTACCCAAGACATGTCAATATTGATAAGCGGAGCAAATGTTTCGGAAAGCGAAACCGTGGAGATTTGGTATTTCGGAATAATTACATTATTGTTATCACGAGCCGAAGCGTGTCCGTCGGTTTCTTGATATAACAGATTGCTTGTAAAGCCTCCGACGTTATATGTTGCTTTATAGGCATGGCTTATTGAAATGGTTTTAAAATATTTTTTTAGCGTTTCGATTTTACTTAACCCGGTATATTTTACATCCCAGTTAGGCACTGGAATAGAACGAAAATCGAGTAAATTGGTTTTTACGGCTTCGGACGGGACTTCGTTAATGCTTTTTCCCGTATAGGCAGCTACAAAAGCCGGGATTAACACATCGGACGAGGTGCCCGAATATCCGTCGTAAAACCCGTCATCGCCGGTTAAATTAGCGTTGGTGTTGGGGTTTTCCGTTGCTAACTGTTGAGAAACGTCTTTTCTCAATTCTAAAAATTTATCATAAACTTGGCTGGTGTAGTCTCCGCTCATTACTGTCGGAATAAATGCCGTAGGAAGCATGTTTACGGTTTCTTGAAAATTTCCGGTCTCTACATACCCTCTGGAATCCCAATCGCCAATATCATCGTAAAATTTAAAAAAGTCGCTTGTGTTTCGAGTATAAGACTTTTGGTGAGTAAGCGTAATTTTCAAATCTCTCACCGGTTCAAAAGTCATTCTGAGATTTAATCTTTCGTTATGATTTGTTAAATGTTTGTTATTCATGGTGGAGTCTTTTACCAACCATCCTTTGTCGGCGGCATATCTTGTGAAGTCTTTGCCTTCAAAATTGCCTTGTTGCCCGAAAATAAATCCAAATCCCGGAGCGTAATTGTTGTTCAGATTGGTGCCGAGAATATCGGTTTCAAAGTTAAAACCGGGTAAAATAATAGTATTACTTCGAGAATAAGTGGCATTTATGGTTTTGGTTCCCATTAAAAAATGAACTATGTGGTCTACCGGGGTTTTATTGTATTTTTTGTTCTTTTTATTATCGTCCTTTTTGTTGCCTTTTCCTTTGGAGGAGACTTTTCTTCGAGAGCTTCGTCTGAATTTTTGTTCTACTTTTTTGAAATAAGGAACTTTGTTGTAAAGCGTACGGAAGTTACCCGTAGCATTGAAATTAATATCACGCCCGTTTTGAATGGTATGACCCCAGTTTTCTACGGCAAAGGCGGCTCTTTGCCATGAATATTTGGCGGTGTATCTTGCAGAAGCGGTTATCCAGTCGGTAAGAGGAAAAAGTTTAGTGGGCAGATTGTAATTTACGGCAGTGTTTTGCGAATATCCCATGTTTAATCCGAAATTTCGTATTCCGGCAATTAACGAATCTTTAAATGCTTGATAACGCGCAATGTCCG
Organism: uncultured Flavobacteriales bacterium; assembly: GCA_964560645.1. Classification (GTDB taxonomy): domain Bacteria; phylum Bacteroidota; class Bacteroidia; order Flavobacteriales_G; family NORP312; genus CAZLMS01. The sequence continues at coordinate 11,164 of CAZLMS010000045.1, forward strand.
TGGA
>CAZLMS010000046.1:0-11004 GCA_964560645.1 uncultured Flavobacteriales bacterium
CTTTTGCTTCTCCTTTGGTAGCAGGATTCGCCGCATGCGTGCTTCAAAAATATCCTGAACTAACCAACATGCAACTTTTTGACAGTATTCAACATGCTGCCCAGTTATTTCCTTATTTTGATTATGCACACGGGTTTGGCATTCCGAAAGCATCTTATTTTTTTGAGAAAAAACATTCGGAATATAATTTTATTATTACCTCAGATGAGAACTACGTAAAAATTGTGATTAACCAACCCCTTCCAGAAGATTTTCCTTATGTATTTTACAAAATACAAGATTCTGAAGGAAATATTAAAGATTATTTTGTAGTGAAAGCAGCTGTAAACCAGATTATTGATATTCCTAAAAACTACCTGAAAAGTGGTGAAGAATTGGTTGTTTGGGCAAACGGAAAAATGAAAGTGCTTCAAATACCTTGATTAAACTGTGCTTGAAAAAAGCGGTTGCGTCGGGTTTTGCCGGGTTAAATGTTTATCGAAAACCATGCAAATATTTCTCACAAAAGCCCGTCCTTTTTCGGTAACTTTTAAAAAATCATTTTCTATATAAATCAATCCGTCTTCTTCAAAAATTTTCAGCTTATTGTAAATATCGGATTTGTTTTCATGCGCCGCCATCAATTTTTGCAAGTCGGTTTCAAACCGGCACATAATATCCAAGATACCTTCCCGTATAATTTTATCTTCTTCCGACAAAATATGTCCTGTAGTTATAGGCAATTCCTTTTTTTCCAATTTGTCCATGTAATTTTCCACCACTTTTTCATTCTGGGCAAAAGCGCCGTTACTTTCGGATATGGAAGAAACACCTAATCCGATTAGCAAAGAAGTTTTTCCCGAAGTGTAGCCCATAAAATTTCTGTGCAAATTTCCTGTTTTAAAAGCTTGATATAAACCGTCGGAGGGTAAAGCAAAGTGGTCCATTCCGATTTCTACATATCCGTTTGCTTCAAAAAGCGCTTTGCCTGTTTCATAAAGCTGCCTTTTGACTTCCGGAACCGGCAAGTCCGTTTCGGAATATCCTCGCTGGGATTTAGACTTCCAAGGCACGTGTGCATAGCTGTAAAATGCTATTCTTTCGGGTTTTAATTTATTTACTTTTTCTATGGTGTCTGTTACGGAAGCCAAGGTTTGCTTAGGCAATCCGTATATTAAGTCAAAATTAACGGATTCATAACCGGTTTTCCGTGCTTGGTTCACCACTTTTTCCACCATTTCATAAGGTTGAATTCTGTTAACCGTTTTTTGTACTTCTGCATCAAAATCCTGAATACCTAAACTCAATCTTTTAAAACCGAGGTCGAACAATGTTTGCAGATGTTCACCGGAAGTGTTTTTAGGGTGTGCCTCAAAAGAAAAGGAATAGTCTTTATGAGTGCGGGATTTTTTTAAAATATTGTCTAAAAGCATTTTTAAATTTTCGGGAGAAAAAAAAGTAGGTGTACCGCCGCCTAAATGAATTTCTTTTATCAATGGTTTTTCTTCAAAAAGCGATAAATACAAATTCCATTCTTGTAAAACGGCTTTTATGTAAGGAATCTCCACATTATGATTAACGGTTATTCTTTTATTACAACCGCAATAAGTACATAAACTTTCACAATAGGGTAAGTGAATATATAAACTGATACCTTCTTGTTTATTTGTTTGGCGGAAAGTTTCTTTAACCGAAGAAAGCCATTCTTCAAGCGAAAAAAGGTCTTTTTTCCAAAAAGGCACGGTCGGGTAGCTGGTATATCGGGGTCCCGGAATATTATACTTCCTTATTAAGTCTAAGTTCATAAAACAAAATTAAGACAAGAAAACCAGGAAAAACGTAAAATTGACAAAGGTCATTTTTATGCCTGCTGAGGTTGGGTAAGCAATTCAAAAACATCTCTTATTCCTTCTGAAGCCTTTTTAGGAATAACAGTAGTTTTCCGGTGTTTAATTTTCTTTGCAGGATTCGGGTCTATGAGAAACAGGTCGGTGTCTTCCCGGATATAATTTATCACAAATGATGCGGGAGCGACACTTAGAGAAGTTCCTACAACAATCATTATGTCTGCGATTTGAGCTATTTCAAAAGCTTTTTTCATATTGGGAACATCTTCTCCGAACCATACCACATCGGGACGGAGTTGGGCACCGTCTTCTGCTTTGTCGCCGAGGTTTAGTTCCCACCCGTCAATCTCGTAAATTAAATTAGGATTTTTTTCACTTCTGGCTTTTCTTATTTCACCGTGTAAATGAAGCACTTTAGAAGAGCCTGCCCGTTCGTGTAAATCATCAATGTTTTGAGTAATTACATGCACGTTAAAATATTTCTCCATTTCGGCAATCAAACGATGGGCTTCATTGGGCGCAGCTTCTATTACTTGTTTTCTGCGAAGATTGTAGAAATGCAAAACTTTTTTGGGGTTGAGTATCCATGCTTCGGGAGTAGCCACTTCCATCACATTATATTTATCCCATAGCCCTCCATTGTCTCTAAATGTGGAAAGACCGCTTTCGGCACTTACACCGGCGCCGCTGAAAACCACTATGTTTTTTCTTTGTTTCATCGCAATAAAAATAGAAAAAATAATCTTCCGTTGGTATATTTCATAGTTTTTTAACTTTACCAATTCGTTAAAATTATCATTGATATGAGAAAAATCAGAAAACAAGAGGCGTTAGATTACCATTCGCAAGGACGTGCGGGAAAAATAGAGGTTATTCCTACCAAACCCTATAATTCTCAAAGAGACTTATCCTTGGCTTATTCTCCGGGGGTGGCGGAACCATGTAAAGAAATTGAGGCTGACCCGAACAATGCATATAAATATACAGCCAAAGGAAACTTGGTAGCGGTAATTTCCAACGGAACGGCAGTGTTGGGATTGGGAGACATTGGTGCGTTAGCTTCCAAGCCCGTAATGGAAGGAAAAGGACTTTTATTCAAAATTTTTGCTGATATTGATGTTTTTGATATTGAAATAAATGAAAAAGACCCCGATAAATTTGTAGAAATCGTCAAGGCTATTTCTCCCACTTTTGGCGGAATCAACTTGGAAGACATCAAAGCTCCCGAGTGTTTTGAGATAGAAAAAAAACTAAAAGAAGAACTCCGCATTCCCATCATGCATGACGACCAACACGGAACAGCCATAATTTCGGGAGCGGCGCTTTTAAATGCTTTAGAATTGGCAGGAAAACAAATCAATAAAGTAAAAGTAGTGGTTAACGGTGCAGGAGCTTCTGCTATTTCTTGTGCCAAATTATACATAGCATTAGGCGTGCGAAAAGAAAACCTTTTTATGCTTGATAGTAAAGGGCTTATTACTAAGGATAGAGAAGACTTGAATGAACAAAAACGCATGTTTGCTCAAGATTCTCCGCAAAAAACCTTAAAAGAGGTCATCAAAGGAGCGGATGTATTTTTAGGATTGTCGAAAGGAAAGATATTAACCGGGGAGATGATAAAATCCATGAACAAAAATCCTGTGGTTTTTGCTTTGGCAAATCCTGAACCGGAAATTTCTTACAAAGAAGCTATTGCTGCCCGTAAAGATATTATTATGGCAACCGGACGTTCCGACACTCCCAATCAAGTAAATAACGTGTTGGGATTTCCGTTTATTTTTCGTGGAGCGCTCGATGTAAGAGCAACTACCATCAATGAAGCCATGAAATTGGCAGCCGTAAAAGCCATTGCACAATTGGCAAAAGAGCCGGTTCCGGAAAGCGTAATTGAAGCGTATGGAGACAGAACGCTTTCTTTTGGACCTAAATATATTATACCCAAACCGCTCGACCCCCGTCTTATTTCAACTGTTTCTCCGGCCGTGGCGAAAGCAGCAGTGGATTCAGGTGTGGCTCAAATAATTATAGAAGACTGGGATGCCTACGCCCGGAGCCTTGAAAAACGAATGGGGCATGACAGTAAACTCTTGCGAAGCATTACGGAAAGAGCCAAAATTGCACCTCAAAAAGTGGTCTTTGCCGAAGCCGACAATTACAAAATATTGAAAGCCGCACAAATTGTAAAAGACGAAAGAATAGCTATTCCGATTTTGTTAGGGAAAAAACAAAAAATACAATCTATTATCAACCAGTACAATTTGGATTTGGGTGATGTAGAAATCATAGACCCGCGTTCGGAAGAACAAACTGCCAAACGGGAACAATATGCCAAAAACTTATATCAAAAACGCCAACGAAAAGGATATACCTGGCCCGAAGCGCTTAAGGCTATGCGAGAAAGAAATTATTTTGGTGCCGCAATGGTAGAAGAAGGATTGGCAGATGCTTTGATTTCGGGTTTAACAAGAAATTATCGCGATACCATTAAACCTGCTCTGGAAGTAATCGGAAAAGAATCGCCCGAGAGCATTTTGGCAGGAATGTATATCATTATTACGAAAAAAGGTCCGCTGTTTTTTGCGGATACTACTATTAACATGAACCCCACTGCCGAACAGTTGGTGGATATTACACTGATGGTAAATAATGCGGTGAAAAAATTTAAAGTAACCCCTTCCATAGCCATGTTAAGTTATTCTAACTTCGGCTCTTCTAAAGGAGAGGATGTAACAAAGGTTCAAAAAGCGGTTCAAATTCTTCACGATAAACATCCTGATGTAATTGTGGACGGAGAAGTTCAAGCAAATTTTGCACTTAATCAAGAACTTTTGAAAGAAATATTTTCTTTTTCCATTTTGGCGGACAAGCCTGCTAACACTTTTATTTTTCCCAATCTTTCGTCCGGAAACATAGCCTATAAACTTATGCAGGAAATGACCGGTGCCGATGTGGTAGGTCCTGTGCTTTTGGGAATGAAACACGCCGTTCATATTCTTCAATTGGGAAGCTCCGTAAGAGAAATTGTAAATATGGTAACCATTGCATCTGTGGATGCCCAAAGTAGAAAAATAAAGTCATGATTGCCTACTTAAGTGGAATTATCAAAGAAAAAAACCCGTCTTCCGTAGTAATAGATGTAAATGGAATCGGATATCTTGTTCAAATATCTTTGAACACCTATTCTGCTCTTCCCGATGTAGGAGAGAGTCTGTCTATACATACGCATTATTCCGTAAATGTGGATGTTCGTTCAGGGCAAAGCCAGCATCAACTTTTCGGATTTTTAGATGAACAGGAAAAAGAACTTTTCCTGTTGCTCAGTTCCGTAAGCGGAGTAAGTAACAACACTGCCCGCATGATTTTGTCCACGCTTTCCGTAAATCAAGTTACGGAAGCCATTATTTCGGGAGATGTGGGAAGTATAAAATCCGTGAAAGGAATAGGGCCGAAATTAGCCCAAAAGATAATTACCGAATTGCAGGACAAGATAATGAAAGACGATGCTCTTTCTAAAAATTATGACTCGGCAAACAATACAATTAAAAACGAAACGTTATCTGCTCTCGTTGCATTAGGGTTTAATAAATCCGCAGCACAAAAAGTGGTGGATAATCTGTTAAAACAACATACAAATTGGTCGGTTGAAGAGCTTGTAAAACAAAGTATTAAGCAATTGTCATAATCTTTGTGAAAAAACATCGGCTCTACATACCGCCAAGTGTGTGGACAATAGTTTTTTGTCTATTGTCCGGTTTTGTTTTGGGTCAATTTGATACCGCTTCTTCCGGTTATCCGAATTTTGGATTATATCACTTAAAACCTTCCAACATCAAACAAACTGAAAATTACGACCCTTCTACGGGTTATTACGATATTAAAACCACAGCCGGAGACTCTTTAGATATTGAGGTGCCTAAATCCATGGATGTAAATCAATATCTTGATTATTCCGTGGACAAATCCATTAAAGACTACTGGAAACAAAAGGCCGCCGAAGGAGGAGAAGGGTCCGGTTTTAAACCTAAACTTAGTGTGGAAAACGAAACATTCGATAAAATTTTCGGAAGCGACAAAATCGAAATTCGCCCTAACGGTTCGGCAGAACTTACTTTCGGCGGAAGAATCAGCAAAACGAAAAACCCTCAACTTAATCAAAAACAACAAACGGTTTCCACCTTTAATTTTGACGAAAACATACAAGTAAATGTAACAGCGCTTATCGGCGACAAACTCAAACTTACCACCAATTACAACACCAAAGCCACGTTTAATTTTCAAAACCAAGTAAAACTTGAATATACCGGCTATGAAGACGACATTATCAAATCCATAGAAGCCGGTAATGTATCCTTGCCGCTAAGCACGTCTTTAATTACAGGGAGCCAAAGCCTGTTTGGAATTAAAACCAAGTTGCAATTCGGACGGCTTATGGTAACCAGTGTTTTTTCCCAACAACAAGGCGAAAAAAAAGAAATAGAAGTACAAGGAGGCGCACAAATTCAAAAATTTGAAATAAAAGCTGACCAATACGACCAAAACCGCCATTTTTTCTTGTCGCATTTCTTCAGAGACCTCTATGAACAAGCTCTTGCCAATCCGCCTTACATCAACAGCCCCGTAAACATTACCAAAATAGAAGTTTGGATTACCAACACCACAAGAAACTACGAAAATACCAGAAACGTAATTGCTTTTCAAGACTTAGGGGAAGCTGAAGAAAAACACATTTACAACAAAGCGCTGGTACAAGATAAAAACCCGTCTTCCGAATTTTCTTCAAATGACGCCAATACGCTTTATGAACAAATAAACGCCAATGCTCAAGTAAGGGAATTTGTAGCTGCCTCGGCTGCGCTCAACAATATGGGATTTACGTCAAAAGATTACGAAAAAATTCAAGGAGCTCGTCTTTTGGAAGAAGGAAAAGATTATTTCGTTCATCGCCAATTGGGATATATTTCGCTCAATCAGGAAGTCAATCAAAATCAGGTGTTGAGTGTAGCTTTTCAATATACCTATAATGGTAAGATTTATCAAGTAGGAGATTTTTCTGTGGACGGTTTTACCGGGCAACAAGCACTCTACACCAAAATGTTAATGAACACCCAGTATGACACCAAGCTTCCCATGTGGGATTTGATGATGAAAAACGTTTATTCCATTGGAGCTTATCAAGTTCAAAAAGACGGCTTTCAGTTGGAAGTGTGGTATTTAAATCCTAAAACAGGGTTGCAAATCAATTATCTGCCCGAAGGTCCAAAGGGAGTGGGCAACACTCAGCTTATTCGTGTTTTAAACCTCGACCGGCTAAATGTAAACAACGACACATTGCCCGACGGGTATTTCGATTTTATTGATAACCCGCTTATTACCATCAATCCGAAAAACGGAAAGGTTTATTTTCCGGTATTGGAGCCTTTTGGAAGCCATCTGAGAAATAAATTACAAGACAATAATCTTGCCGATAAATATGCATTTGATTCTCTCTATACCACCATTCAAGCTAATGCTCAGGTGAAATTCCCCGACAAAAACCGGTTTTATATCAAAGGGCAATATAAATCTTCCGTAGGCTCGGAAATTTCCTTAAATGCCATTAACATTCCGCAAGGTTCGGTGGTAGTTACTGCAGGCGGACAGAGATTGGTTGAAAATCAAGACTACACGGTAGATTACAACCTTGGTCGAGTAACCATTATCAACCAAAGCCTCCTCGAATCGGGAATGCCTATTAAAGTATCATTGGAAAGTAACTCGTTGTTTAACATTCAAACCAAAACATTGTTCGGTTCTCGTTTCGATTATACCGTTTCCAAGGATTTAGCACTTGGAGGAACAATTATGAACTTAACCGAACGCCCCATTACCCAAAAAGTAAATATTGGTAATGAAGCTATGGCAAATACTATTGTAGGACTTGACGGAAGATACAAAACCGAATCACAACTCATCACAAAAATTCTCGATAAATTTCCCTTACTCAACACCAAAGAAACCTCTTCTCTTACTTTAAACGGCGAGGTTGCATATCTTATTCCCGGTCACTCACGGGCTATTGATATAGACAAAAAAGAGGGAACTTCTTACATTGATGATTTTGAAGGGAGTCAATCCACTATCAACTTAAAAACGTGGAACTCTTGGAAATTGGCAAGCATTCCGCAGGGACAAAATGATTTATTTCCCGAAGCGCAGCTGTTTGATTCCATTGCCGCCGGGTTTAACAGAGCAAAATTGGCTTGGTATGTAATAGACCCGTTGTTTTTCAGAAACAATAATCTTACACCCGCACACATTAAGGACGACCCCGACATGCAATCCAATCATTTTATGAGAGAAGTACTGTATTCCGAAGTATTTCCAAACAAAAGCATTGCTGCCGGAACACCTGCAAATATTCCCGTATTAGACTTGGCATTTTATCCTAACGAACGTGGTCCTTACAACTATGATACGGAACCGACTAACATTTCTGCCGGAATCAACGAAGACGGAACATTAGCAGCACCCGAAACCCGGTGGGGAGGAATTATGCGACAAATACAAACCTCTAATTTTGAAGCATCTAACGTGCAATTTATCCAGTTTTGGGTAATGGACCCTTATGCCGAAGCCGGCGAACCGGGTTTTCCCGATGAAAACACCAAAGGAACGCTTTATATTAATCTGGGAAATATTTCCGAAGATATTTTAAGAGATTCTTACCGGACTTTTGAAAACGGACTTCCAAAAACCGAAGAAGAAGCGACCGATTTAACTAAAGACACACTGTCGAATTGGGGGAGAGTGCCTCCGCCCGAATATCAGGCAATTGTTCCGAATTTCGACAGTGACCCTACTACAAGAGAGTTCCAAGATGTGGGTTTAGACGGGTTTAGAGACGAAGAAGAACGCTCTTTTTTCCAAAAAGTAGGTGATAAAGTCAAATCATTATTCGGAGAAACCTCCCTTGCATATCAAAAATTTTTGGAAGACCCTTCGGCAGACGATTACAATTTTTATCGCGATGATGATTTCGACCAAGAAGAATTAAACATTTTAGAAAGATATAAAAAATATAACGGATTGGAAGGCAACTCTCCCACCAGCGAACAATCTCAAAAAGAAAATAAAGACGGATATCCGACCGCTGCCACTCAACTTCCCGATGTGGAAGACATAAACAACGACGGAAACATGAATGAAATTGAACAATATTACCAATACAAAATCGAAATATCTCCCCAAACAATCAATCCGTCAATGGTCGGGCAAGGATATTTAAACGACATGTTGGAAACAACCGTCAAAACCAAAAACGGGGAAGAACGCGTAGTTCGTTGGTATCAATTCCGGATTCCTATCGAAAGCTATGAAAAAGCCGTAGGCGGAATTTCCGACTTTCGCTCTATTCGTTTTATGCGAATGTTTTTGCGAGGATTTAAACAACCGGTTTTTCTGCGATTTGCTACTCTTGATTTGGTTCGAGGAGAATGGCGTCGTTATACGGACAACAAGTTATCCGTTGGTGAACACACCAATGAAGACCAAGACGAATACCTGAATTTTGACGTAGGAGCCGTAAATATTGAACAGAATGGAAGCAAACAACCTGTAAATTATGTCCTTCCGCCGGGAATTTTCCGTCAGCAAAATTTCAGTACAACAAGCATTATTCTTCAAAACGAACAATCCATGTCTTATGACATTTGCGGACTTAAAGACGGAGAAGAAGCCGCCGCTTATCGAAATTTTGATGTCAATGCAATTGCGTATAAAAAAATGAAGTTGTTTTTTCATGCCGAGCAAGCAGGAGAAGAATATCCGCTAAATGATGGAGACTTGCACGCTTTTATTCGCTTTGGTTCTGATTTTGAAGATAATTATTACGAATATGAAATCCCTCTGAAAGTTACGCCTTGGGGGCAATATAACAACGACAATGAAGACGACAGAAGATTGGTTTGGCCATCGGAAAATGAGGTGGAAATTATTTTTGAAGAATTTGTAAATCTCAAAAAGCAAAGAAATATGGAAACCTATGCCGAAGGCGGCGTTTTGTTTTCCAACACATTTGTACAACGATATTCGGCTCCCGACCCTAATAACCCTCAAAATACGATGATAGTGGTGGGAAATCCGAATCTTACCCAACTTAAAGTGATAATGATTGGCGTGCGGAATCCCTCAAAAGCAACAAACCCCGAAAATGACGACGGACAACCCAAATGTGCCGAAATTTGGATTAACGAACTCCGTTTGGCGGATTTCGAGGAAAAAGGCGGCTGGGGAGCTATCGGACAAGCCAATTTGAAATTAGCGGATTTTGCCAATATTTCTCTTGCCGGAAGCATGAAAACACCCGGCTTTGGAAGCATTGAACAAAAAGTATTGGAACGATTACGGGAAACCATCCAAACCGTGGATATAAACACTACGGTGCAACTTGGCAAACTGCTTCCCGATAACGCAAAAGTAAGACTACCAATGTTTGTGGGATATTCCAACAATGTAAGCACGCCTCAATACGACCCTGTTCAACAAGACGTGTTGTTTAAAGACCACCTTACTTCTTTTGAAACCCGCGAACAAAGAGATTCCGTAAAACAAGCCTCGCGCACCCAAATCGAAAGAAAAAGTTTAAATTTTACAAATGTCAGAAAAGAAAAAAGCGGAAAAAAATCCAAATCACATTTTTATGATATTTCTAACTTTTCCGCTACTTATGCCTATACCGAAGAAACTTTTTCGGACATCAACACGCATCATGACTTAAAGAAAACCTATCGTGGGGGATTAAGCTATGCTTTTTCCGCCCAACCTAAAAACTACAAACCCTTTTCTTCAATAGGATTTATTAAAAAATCTAAGTATTTAAAGTTGATTAGAGATTTTAATTTCTATCTGTTTCCCAAAAGATATGGCATACAAACCGACATCATAAGAAATTACAACGAACGAAAAATGCGCAATAACACCCCCGGAGCGCTTGACCTTCCGCCTTTTGTAAACAAAAAAATAAGCTGGAACAGAGCATACAATCTTAGTTGGGACTTTACCAAGAGTCTTTCTTTAAATTTTACGGCTACCAATAACGCTATTATAAGAGAACCCGACGGAGTAATCAACAGGAAAAGCACGGATTCCACGGACATTGCGCGTTATCAAGCATTTAAAGATTCGTTAATTGCCGGAATAC
>CAZLMS010000047.1:0-10824 GCA_964560645.1 uncultured Flavobacteriales bacterium
TTTAAAGCTGTTGATTTACTCCCTGACGGAAGAGTAGCCGTAAATTTTGAATTACCCAACTACCCTTCAACCGGAGATATGGCGGTTTTTTACAAAGAACGCGCAACATTACCTCTATCTGTAACCGAAAAACATAACCGCTTAAATAAAACAACTATATGGCCTAACCCTGCCACCGATAAAATATACATCAAGCATTCTTTCAAAAACAAAAATTTACTTATTACCATTACGGATATGAGTGGCAGAACCATACTCCAAACGAGAAAAAATAACACTATTCTTGATATAAGCAATTTACTTCCAGGTATTTATATTATTGAAATTGAATCGCAAAGCAACAAAAGTCAAAAGTTTAAACTGATAAAAAAATAATTGCTATGAAAAAATCATTCTTTACTTTATTACTGTTAATAAACATCTTTTTTTCACAAGCCCAACCCCTACATTCGTTTTTTGTCATTCATTGCGACCCGGGATATGCAACACCCATTTATTGGAATACGCTCACAAAAATGATTGACAGTGCCAACTATTACAATGTTCCTTTAACTCTGGAATTTTCACCACAGTGGGTAAATATGATTTTATCCGACCAAAATAAAATTACCCGTGTAAGAAGTTGGCAACAAGCCGGGCATGAAGTTGCCGGGCATCATCACGGAATCTATCATTGCATGTGGGACAGTTTAACCAATTACCCCATAGACTCCATAGAAGCCAATCAACCGGTTTATACACAAGATGCCAACGGCAATTGGGTGGCAAATTGCGACAGCGGCATATTAAAATCACCCATGCAACCGTTTTTTGACAGCTTAGACGTAATTGCCGGCGATTCGTTATTACTGACTTGGGGTGCAAGCGATGAACATCCCGAAGTGGACTTATATCCTGATTTACTTTATCGTACTACCGGCGGAAGAGATTCTGCTGCTCAAGGTTTTTCCAACCCTTATACCGAAACTTACGGTCCTACCACATTAAGCAACGGAACTTACGGACCTTATACTGTTTGCTTAATTAATTATTTCTTTATAGATGACAATACTAGTTTAACAGAAATGCAAAACAAATATAACGACCTCTCTTTCTCTTCACAATATAAAGTAGCCGGTGTTGTAACACATGTATTTAATGTAAAAAACCAGAACCAAAACAACCCTAATAACTTTTTTTATCAGTGGTTGCGGTTTATTTCCGGAAAAGGATGTAAAAACGTAAGGGACATTATGCGAGCCGAAGGATGTATTCCTCAAACCACAACTGCCGAAAACGATGTATCCGGTAACATTGATGTGAAGATTTATCCTAACCCTTCCGATGGAAATATTACCATAAAACAATCTCATCCCGCTAATATACAAGTAACTATATGGGCATTAGACGGTAAAAGAGTATTTCATAAACAATATTACAACACGCTTAACAACATAGACTTACACTTCATCCCCGACGGCATATACAGCATACACATCTCTACGCCTGAAAAAACAGTCCGACAAAAAATTGTTATAGCCAAAGGGCATAGAAATCCATTTTAGCGGAAAATTGAGTAAGCTACCGGTCATTAACTTCTCGTTTTTATCGTTACATTTGCCCTTTCAAATTACAAACGCATGAGATTTTTTTCGTTAATTTTTTCCTTGGGGATATTATTACTCTCAAGCTGTTCTACAGATGTGGATATTAACGCCGAACCCAAAGATATAACTATTGTATATGGTATTTTGGACATAAACGATACTGTTCATTACGTAAAAATAAACAAAGCCTTTTTAGGGGAGAAAAGTGCTTATGAATTAGCCAAAGACCGCTCTCTTTCGGAATATGATACCAATAAAGTTTCTGCCTCTATCACACAAGTGGAAACAGGAGTAGTGTATGAATTAAAACCAATTGAAATAACCAACAAAGACAGCGGAATATTTTATTATCCCAACCAAACGGTTTACTATTTTGAAAACGCCGAACTGGAAGCTCGAAATACCGACCAATCCAACACTTATCGCCTAAACATTGAGGTTGAAGAAGACAACGGAAGCAAAAAGAATATTATCGGAGAAACCAAGTTGATAAAAAAAATCAACCTTCCTCAGCAAACTCAATTATATAAAACCACCGGCATCGAATTTGTAAACGGCTCGGAATATGCTACTTTAACTTTTAAATTCACTAAATCGGAGAATGTATCGCGCTACAATATTACTTTGAGATTTAACTATGACGAAGAATATACCGATGGCACTAAAATAAGTAAACATTTTGATTTGGGATTAGCTTCTATCAAAGCATCTCAACTTACCGGAAGCGAAGTAAGCATAGAAGTATCGGGCGAAACATTCTTTAATGCCGTAAACCAAAATGTTCCTCCCGCAACAAGCGACATTAAACAAAGATGGTTGCAAGATTTAACCTTCATATTTTCTACCGCCGGAGAAGCCCTCGATGCATACATGGAAGCCAATGAACCCGCTACGGGACTTACACAAGAAAAACCCGAATATACCAATCTAACAGCTTCTTATCAAGACGACGATTCTAAAGTTGCCCGTGTAGCAGGAATATTCTCTACCCGTTATACCCAAGAAGAAAATTTCCCTCTGGGAGCTCAAACCATTAAAGAATTGCTTAACGGAGAAATCAATAATGATATTTATCGAGCAGATAAAGCATTCTGCAACCCCGGAGTTGGTATAAACGATCCTTCAAGTTGTTATTAAATCCGTTTTTTCGGAACAAGTAAAGAAGAATCTCCGTAGCTGAACAATCGATATTGATTATCTAATGCCTCTTGGTAAACTTTTCGCCAATCTTCTCCGATAAAAGCAGCTACCAGCATAATTAAGGTGGATTTGGGTTGATGAAAATTAGTGATGAGTTTTTTGACCATCTTAAATGAATATCTCGGCAAAATAAAGATTCCGGTCCGGGCTACAACTTCTTGAGAACCTTGACGGTTAAAATATTCTAAAAGCACCGTTAAAGCCTCATCTACGGTAATATTGCTATGAAGATTGTCAAAAACAAACTCTTTCGATAAAGTATTAGAAAACTTTTTTGTTTCAATGAGCTGCACTCCCAACCAATAAACACTTTCCAAAGCGCGGAGAGCCGTGGTTCCCACTGCCGTTATGCTTTTCAAATCCAACAACTTTTCAATGAGCGACTTATTCAATAAAAAACTTTCATAATGCATATTATGTTCCCATACATTTTCTGTTTTTACAGGTAAAAAAGTTCCTGCTCCCACATGAAGTGTAACAAAATCATATTCAACACCTTTTGTTTTTAAACTTTCTATTACCTGAGGCGTGAAATGCAGCCCTGCCGTAGTAGATGCCACCGACCCCGGAACTTGCCCGTAAACCGTCTGATATGTTTCCTCATCTTGCTTTTCCACTTTTCTTTTAATATAGGGAGGCAAGGGTATTAAAGCAATGTCGGAAAGAATATCTGCCAAACGCTTGGAAAAATCATTCCATATCAATTCTACCGTTCCTTCTTGCAAATTTGCTATTCTCACAAAAACATCCATACGGCTTTCCACCTGTAAAACCTCGTTTTCTTTCAATCTTTTTTTATTACCTATCAGTGCTTTAAATGTGGTATTTCCCGATTTGTCATTCAAAAAATCTTGAAACAAACCTTCTGCAGGTTCTAAAAGAAAAATTTCTACATACGCTCCCGTTTTTCTCCGGCAAAACATACGAGCCGGGACTACTTTACTGTTGTTAAAAATAAGAAAATCACCCTCGTGCAACAATTCGGGAAGTTGCTTAAATACATGATGTGAAATGTTACCCCTGTTGTAAAACAAAAGCCTGCTTTCATCACGTTTAGCCGACGGATAAAGCGCCACCTGTTCTTCGGGGTAAGAAAAATCAAAGTCCGAAAGTTTATGTTCAACTGTTTTTTCTTTCATAATGCAAACTTGCAATTTTAATAAGTTTACTTTGCATGAAAAATTCGTAAAATGTTAAATTATTTTGGCGTAGGTTTGTAAAAAAATATCGTATGTCTATCCATAAAGTAGAAGCCAGAAAAGTAACCACTCACGTATTGCAGGAAATGAAGTTGAAAGGCGAAAAAATAGCCATGCTTACGGGCTACGATTATACAATGGCTAAAATCATTGACCAAGCGGGGATTGACGTAATATTAGTAGGCGATTCGGCATCTAACGTAATGGCGGGGCATGAAACCACTTTGCCCATCACCTTAGACCAAATGATATATCATGCCGCATCGGTAGTAAGAGCCGTAAAAAGAGCTTTGGTAGTGGTGGATTTGCCCTTTGGAACTTATCAAGGAAATTCTTTGGAAGCATTAAAATCTGCCATCAGAATTATGAAAGAAGCCGAAGCTCACGCCGTAAAAATGGAAGGCGGGGCAGAAATTATAGATTCCGTAAGACGAATCATCAGCGCCGGCATTCCGGTAATGGGGCACTTAGGTCTCACTCCTCAAGCTATATATAAATTTGGCACTTATTCGGTAAGAGCCAAAGAAAAAGCCGAAGCTGCCAAACTTGTCAGAGATGCCGAAATGCTGGAAGAAGCCGGTTGTTTTTCCATAGTTTTGGAAAAAATACCTGCCAAGCTGGGTGCAAAAGTAGCTAAACAATTAAAAATACCTGTAATCGGAATCGGAGCAGGTGCCGAAGTGGACGGACAAGTGCTGGTTTTACACGATTTGCTGGGAATGACCAATGAGTTTAATCCACGTTTCCTGAGGCGATACCTTAATTTATATGATGAAATTACCGGAGCCGTTCAATCTTACATTACCGATGTAAAAACCGTGGACTTTCCTAATGAAAAAGAACAATATTGACATTCCTCCCCTCTCTCAAAGAATTTTATACGAAGATAATCACATTATTGCCGTCAACAAATATCCGTCGGAAATAGTTCAAAAAGACAAAACGGGCGATATGGCTCTGAATGAAAAAGTTAAAGATTACATTAAAGAAACTTATCATAAGCCGGGAAATGTTTTCTTGGGCATTCCTCACAGAATAGACCGTCCTGTAAGCGGCGTTGTAATATTTGCCAAAACGTCGAAAGCTCTTTCCCGCTTATCGGATATGTTTCGCAACAAAGAAATTCAAAAAACCTATCATGCCGTAGTGGAAAATTGCCCGCCCGAAAATGAAGGGGTTTTAATTCATTACCTTCGGAAAAACGAGCGGCTGAACAAGTCCTTTGCAGTAAACGAACCCAAAGACGGGTATAAAAAATGTGAACTGAAATATCGTCTTGCCCAAACCCTCGACAGGTATTTTTTATTGGAAATAGAACCGCTCACAGGACGACATCATCAAATAAGAGTGCAATTGGCAGCTATCGGATGTGTAATCAAAGGCGATTTAAAATACGGGGCTAAAAGACCCAACAAAGATGCTTCTATTTGTCTTCATGCGAGAAAAATAGCTTTTTTACATCCTGTGAAAAAAGAACCTTTGCTAATTACAGCCGAATATCCGAAACGAGATATTTGGAAGTATCTGTAAATAATTTCTATTCTTCCACAAAAACACCCATTTTACTGTATTTACGAATGCGATTGGCAATGCGTTTTTGCGGGTCAATTTCTTCGAGTTTGGAAATATGTTTAATAATCTCTTTTTTTACGGTTTGAAAAGTTTTTTCGGGGTCGGCATGCGCTCCTCCAACCGGTTCCTTGATAACACCGTCTATCAATTTATTTTGATACATATCTTCTGCCGTGAGTTTTAACGCCTCGGCAGCTTTTTCCTTAAAATCCCAACTTCTCCACAAAATTGACGAACACGATTCGGGAGAGATTACGGAATACCAAGTATTTTCTAACATCAAAACTTTATCTCCCACACCAATTCCCAAAGCTCCTCCTGAAGCTCCTTCTCCTATAATAATACATAAAATCGGTACTTTAATGCGAAACATTTCATAAATGTTTCTTGCAATGGCTTCACCCTGACCTCTTTCTTCGGCTTCTAAACCGGGATAGGCTCCGGGAGTATCAATAAATGTGACAATCGGTTTATTGAATTTTTCTGCCATTTTCATTATCCGAAGCGCTTTCCGATATCCTTCGGGATTTGCCATTCCGAAATTGCGGTACTGGCGCATTTTGGTGTTAATTCCTTTTTGTTGCCCGATAAAAAAATGTGTTTTGCCATCTATCTCTCCAATAGCGGCGACCATTGCTTTGTCGTCTCGAACACCTCTGTCGCCATGTAATTCAATATAATTTCCGTTAGTAAGCGCATTGATATAAGCAAGCGTATAGGGTCGTTCGGGATGCCGGGAAACCTGTACTTTTTGCCAAGGTGTAAGATTGGCATATATTGTTTTTCGTGCTTTAACGATACTTTCCTCCAAATCTTTGATAGTTTTGGAAACATCTAC
Organism: uncultured Flavobacteriales bacterium; assembly: GCA_964560645.1. Lineage (GTDB taxonomy): Bacteria > Bacteroidota > Bacteroidia > Flavobacteriales_G > NORP312 > CAZLMS01. The sequence goes on from CAZLMS010000047.1 coordinate 6,396, forward strand.
TTTTCCTTTTTCTTGAATTTCTTTGGCTTTCTCGAGTTGTTCCCAAAGTTCTTTAATCGGTTCTTCAAAGTCTAAAAAAACAGGCATAATTCAGTATGTTTTTAGTTTATGCTAATTTAAGGATTAATTAAAAAAAGATTTGTTTTCTTTCACCATTTTTTTCAACAAAACGGAAGGACGATAGCGGTCTTCTGAATACGTCTGATACAGATGTTCCAAATAGCCCAGAACTTCATCCAAACCTATTTCTTGCGCCCAATGCAAAAGCCCTTTCGGATAATTTACGCCTTTGGTCATAGCGGTTTCCACATCTTCTTTAGAACAGATATTCAGATATACGGCATCTACGGCTTCGTTAATAAGCATGCACAAAATCCGCATAAATATCTCTTTACCAAGTTTTTCATCTTTTACCGGCTCGGGAGTTTCGGTTTCTCCCGAATAATCATAATAACCTTTGCCTGTTTTACGTCCAAGCCAGCCTGCTTCGTTTAATCTTTTTTGGGTAAATGACGGTTTGTATCTGGGGTCGTAATAAAATGCTTGAAATACGCTTTCCGTAACTTTATAGTTTACGTCATTACCGATAAAATCCATCAATTCAAAAGGTCCCATTTTAAACCCGCCTATTTCCTTCATTGCCCAATCAATAGTGGCAAAATCGGCAATTCCTTCTTCATAAATTCTAAGGGCTTCTCCATAAAAAGGTCTGGCTACTCTATTTACAATAAATCCCGGAGTATCTTTAGCAATAACGGGATATTTTCCCCATTCGTTCATCAGGGTTTTGCATGCTTCCGTAACATCTTCCTGTGTTTGAATGGCCGGAATTACTTCCACTAACGGCATCAAAGGAGCAGGATTGAAAAAATGCAAGCCTAAAACTCGCCCGGCATTTTCACACGAAGCAGCTATGGAGGTTACGGAAAGAGAGGAAGTGTTTGTTGCCAAAACACAAGAAGCATTCACTACTTTTTCCACGGAACGAAATACTGTTTTCTTTATTTCCAAATCTTCTATGATAGCTTCTATGATTAAATCACAAGGTTTAAATTCCTCTAAAGACTCCACAAAAATCATCCTTCCGAAAATTTGTTGAGATTCTTCAGAGGTAATTTTGCCTTTTTCTACTAAACGTTGCAGAATTTTAGCCAGTTTTTCTTTTGCCGATTCTATGGCTTTAAAACTAGTGTCATAAATAATAACCTGATGTCCGTAAGTAGCAGCCACTTGTGCGATGCCACCACCCATTGCCCCGGCTCCTATTACACCAATTGTACTGTTTTTATGGAATTTCATGCCGATAATTTTTACTCGCAAAAATATCTTTTTTAAACCTATGTGTCGGGATTTTTTTAACTTGGCTCAATATTTGAAAATTGCTTTTGCATGAGAAGTCTTTTATTGCTATTCAACTTTTTGTTTTTTTATTGTAATGCTCAGCAAATTACAGGTATTGTTACAGATTCCGAAACAGGTAAGGCATTGCCTTTTGTAAATATCGGATTTGTAAATCGGGGTATCGGAACGGTATCCGATTTTAACGGTAATTACGCGCTTGATATTTCCAAAGCTAAACACTCGGATTCTTTGAAATTTTCTTATTTGGGCTATAAATCTTATGCAATAGCACGAAAGGATATTAAAAACAACGAATTGCACGTTCGCCTCGAACCTTCTGCAATTGTTTTGGAAGAAGCAGTGGTTACCAATAAACCCTGGAAACATAAAAAAGCCGGATATTATACACAAACGGAGAATACCACTTGCGGATTTCAAACCAACGAAAAAGGAAATGAAGCCGGAGTAAAGATTAAGATTAAAAAGCCTTCATACATCGATAGTGTAATGTTTAACGTGGTGAAAAATCCTTTTGATTCCATTGTTTTGAGAATAAATTTGTATGAAATTGATGAACAAGGACTTCCCAGAAAAAATCTGCTTCCCGAAAACCTATTTGTTACTTTAAAGGGGCAAAAAAAATACTACTCTGTCAGCTTGAAAAAATACAGGATTCGCCGAGACAAAGACTTCATTATCGCTCTGGAATGGATAGAATCAAAAGATGCTACTTCTATTATGTTTTCGTGTGATATTACCGGAAGCGGCATTTATTTTCGTAAAACCAGTCAAGCCGCATGGGAAAAAATTCCGCTGGTTTCCATGGGACTGGCAGCTCACATAAGGTATTGAAATTAATTTTTAAAAAACGATATTTTATATTTTTCTACATATCATTAAACCGTCTCTAATAGGGAAAATCACATTAAATACACGAGGGTCGTTATGTACTTTTTCACAATATTCCACCAATGCTTTGGTATCTTCATCCATCTCATTTTCAGGAAGTGTAACTTTCCCGCTCCATAATACATTATCCGCTATAATATATCCTCCCGAAGGAACTTTGTCAATCACCAAATCAAAATAATTGGAATAATTGGTTTTATCTGCATCTATATAAACCGCATCAAGCTTTTCGGTTATTTGAGGAATAATTTCCAAAGCGTTTCCTATTCTCATTTCTATTTTGTCACGAAAAGGCGACAAAGCAAAATACTTTTTAGCCATTTCTTCCAATTCCTCGTTGCAATCAACGGTTATTACTTTTTCCAAAGCGCCTTCTGCCCAACAAAGTGCCGAATATCCTGTAAAAGTGCCTATTTCCAGCACCACTTTAGGTTGAATCATTTGTGAAAGCATGGATATTACCCTGCCTTGCAGATGGCCGGCAAGCATGCGGGGGTTAATGGTTTTCAACCACGTTTCCCTGTTAAGCCGATACAAATATTCCGGCTCGGGAGATGTGTATTTTTCACAAAATTCGTTAATGTTTTCAGGTAAAAAATCCATGTTATTTGTTTTTAGTATAGTATATAATGCTTGACAAATTATCGGGGTGAATCACTTCGTTGGCAACATCAATCAGTTGTTGCTTGCTTATTTCCATTATTTCTTGTTCTATTTGAGCAATTGTATCTACCTTTCCGAATATTAACATTGACTTACACAAAGTCAACATCATTCCGGCATGATTGTCATTACTCAATGCCAAATGTCCGATAAACTGTCGTTTATAATTGGTGAATTGCCTGTCAGACAAGCGTCCTTCACATAAATCACGTAATGTTTTTTTAACGGAATTTCGAGCTTTTTTCAAATTTTCTTCCTCACAACTGAAATAAATTGCAAAACTTCCTGCTTCTTCATAGCTGCTCACACTTGATTCCGCATTATAGGTCCATCCTTTTTGTTCTCTCAATATTTTATTTAACAAACTGTTCAAAGAAGGCCCGCCTATGATGTTGTTCAAAAGTAAAAGTATCCGGCGTTTTGGCGAATAATAATCATACGAAGGTGCACCGAAAATTACATGAGTTTGATAAGAAGCTCTGGAAAACCGTGCTTCAAACCTGTTAAATTCCACAATTTCCGATTGTTTCTTTTCTGCTTTTTTTGTATTTCCACTTTTTATTGATGAAAAATATTGGTCTATAAGTTTTAAATCTCTTTTTTTGTTAAAAGCTCCCACCACACTAAACACCATGTTTTGAGCCACAAAATACTGCTTGTAAAATTGCCGTAAATCATCAGTTGTGATACTTTGCACGGAAGACAAACTACCCAAAACAGGATGTCCTAAGGGTGTTTCTGCAAAAAGTAATTCTTCAAAATCATCAAATATTTGTTCGGCAGGTGTTTCTAAATAAGAATGAATCTCATCTATAACCACTGGTTTTTCCCGTTGCAATTCTTTCTCAGGGAAAACGGCATTTTGAACCAAATCTGCCAGCAACTCTAATGCTCTTTCAAAAAATTCTTTCCTTACCGAAGCATATACCACCATTTCATCCTTGTGGGTATAGGCGTTTAGTTCTCCTCCCACGGAATCTAAAAAGTTATTGATTTGAAATGCCCTCCTGTTTTCCGTGCCTTTAAAAATCATGTGCTCCAACAAATGAGCTGTTCCCGGAATAACATCAAATTTGCTTCCTGCTTTTATGGCTATTCCGACATGAACTACAGGCGCATTTATCGGATAAACAATTCCTTTAATTCCGTTAGAAAGTTCTATTTTTTCAAAATGCTCTTCCATTTTCTCCAAACTCATTGCAAGATTAAGATATTTTTTGCACCCTGAAAACCTTGTTTTAAATACAAAAAGACGAAAAAAGCGTTACTGAAAATCATGTAACTTTGCAATTGCAGTAAAAACGTAGAATTATGACCTTAGCCGAACAAATTAACCACGATATTAAAAAAGCCATGTTGGCAAAAGATAAAAAACGATTGGATGCCTTGCGCGCCGTAAAATCGGCTATCTTGCTTGCCGCTACGGAAAAAGGAGCTAAAGATGAAGTGGATGACAGTCAAGTAATGAAAATTCTCCAAAAACTTGCCAAGCAACGTTTGGATGCCGCTCAAATAT
>CAZLMS010000048.1:0-7748 GCA_964560645.1 uncultured Flavobacteriales bacterium
CTTTAGCATCATCAGAAGCGGTGCTTTCTCAAGAAGAAAAAGAAGCCGGAGTGGTGCTGGTGGATATTGGGGGCGGAACTACCGATATTGCCATTTTTGAAGATGAAATTATTCGGCACACGGCTGTTATACCGTTTGGAGGAAATATTATTACCGAAGACATTAAAAACGGATGTAATATCATCAAAAAATATGCAGAACAATTAAAAGTAAAATTCGGTTCGGCTTTAACCGACAGTACCCAAAACAATAAAGTGGTAGTTATTCCCGGTTTGCACGGGCGACCACCCAAAGAAATCTCTTTAAAGAGTTTGGCACAAATTATCCAATGTCGTATGGAAGAAATTATAGAGCTGGTTAATATGGAAATTAAAAACAGTTCTTTCCAAAACAATATATCGGCAGGATTGGTAATTACGGGAGGAGGCTCCAATTTAAAACATGTGAAGCAATTATTTGAATACATTACCGGATTAGATACCAGAATCGGTTATCCGCACGAACATTTGGCTCCCGGAAACTTTTCGGAAATAGAAAGCCCCATGTATGCCACATCCGTAGGATTGGTGTTAAAAGGATATGAAATAATAGAAAAAGAAGCATATAAAAACAACACCAACCAGATAGCCAAACGACAAACCAAACAACGCTTGAGAGGCATAGATTGGTTGGCAGACTGGCTAAAAGAACTTTTTAAAGACGATGATATTAACTAACTATATAAACCCTTACGACTATGGAATTCGATATCCCCAAACAAACATCATCCATTATTAAAGTAATCGGTGTTGGAGGAGGCGGAAGTAATGCCGTAAATCACATGTTCCGCCAAGGAATACAAGGTGTGGACTTTATTGTGTGCAATACCGACCAGCAAGATTTGGATAAAAGCCCCGTCCCCATTAAAGTGCAGCTCGGTTTAACGCTAACAGAAGGAAGAGGAGCCGGTTCTAAACCCGAAGTCGGTAGAAATGCAGCCATTGAAGATATTGACAAGATAAAAGAATTACTTGGCAATCAAACCAAAATGGTGTTTGTAACAGCCGGAATGGGCGGAGGTACCGGAACCGGTGCAGCTCCTATCATAGCCAAAACTGCCAAGGAAATGGGAATATTAACCGTAGGAATTGTAACTATTCCCTTTAAATTTGAAGGGCGTCGTCGCTTAAAGCATGCGGAAGAAGGTATTAAAGAAATGCGTCAGAGTGTAGATACTTTACTGATAATCAATAACGAAAGAATACGAGAAATTCATAACAACCTTACAATCAGCAACGCTTTTGCCGAGGCAGACAATGTATTAACAACGGCAGCCAAAGGAATAGCCGAGCTAATTACGGTAACCGGTTATATGAACGTGGATTTTGAAGACGTGAGAACCGTAATGCAAGATAGCGGCGTAGCATTGATGGGTTCCGCATCGGCAGAAGGAGAAAACAGAGCTTTAAAAGCCGTGCAAAATGCCTTAAATTCTCCGCTCTTAAATGACAACAATATTGCGGGAGCTAATTATATCTTATTGAACATTACTTACGGTACCAACGAAATTACAATGGATGAAATCAGTGAAATTACAGATTACATTCAAGACGAAGCGGGCAATACCGCAGATGTAATTTGGGGACATGGCTTGGATGAATCATTGGGCGATAAAATTAACGTTACAATTATTGCCACAGGGTTTCAACCTCATGCCGAACTGGATATACCCGGGCATTCAACAAACGAACCCGAAAGAATTACATTAACCGAAGAAAAGCAGCCGTCACATGCGACGGAAAATACTTCCCGACAACCCCGAAATTCTCCCGAAAATTCTTCCGGAAAAGAAGAACCGGAATTTGAAATCAAGGAAAAAAAGATGCTGTCAATACAGAAAGAAGAAGTTGAACCTGCACCTTCGGAGAATAACTCGCCCGACAGCCCCGTAGAAAAAATTGATTTGTTTGCCGACGAACCATCTAAAGAAACCGCAAACCCTGTGCAAGCTAATATTTTTGATGTAACCGATAATAACATCAATACAGATTCCGATACGGAAAATAAAGAACAAGCAAAAAAAGAATATAAGCCGTGGGAAGAAATTCAAGTGAAAAAAGAGGAGGAAAAGCAAACTTCGGGAGAAACCAAGCCGACAAGTAATGCAAAAACCTTTGAAGAACGGTTGAAAACATTGCGAGACATTACCGGTAAATTGCGTTCTCCTTCGGGAATTACCGAGTTGGAAAAAGAACCGGCTTTTAAAAGAAGATTGGGAAATATTGATGAACCGCCTCATTCCTCGGAAGAAAACGTGTCTCGATACAGCCTTGATGATGAGGAAGAAAAAAAAGGCGGATTAAGTGATAATAATTCGTTTTTTTATGATAATGTAGATTAATTTTGGCAAGTTAGTTGTATGTTTGAAGAACGTGGTAGCATGCATAATTCTTCATAGTTTTACGAACCCCGGCTTTAGTCGGGGTTCGTATTTTTGAACCGTCTATGAAACGTATTTTATATATTGTATTTGCCGGTTTGTTGCTTGTATTGAGTTGGAATTGCAATTTGTTAATTTATGGTGTTCGGCAAGGGATAGGACAAGCCAAAATACTTTGGAAGTCCGTTCCCGTAGAAAAAGTGGTAAAAGATTCTCAAATTCCCGATTCCGTTAAACAAAAACTCGTTTTGATTCAAGAGATTAAAAAATATACGGAAGACTCTTTAGGCTTTAAACCTACAAAAAATTACACTACTTTTTACGACCAGCAAAATAAACCATTGTTGTGGGTGGTAACCGCATGCCCGCATTTTTCATTAGAAGAATATAAATGGAAATTTCCTTTTGTAGGAAACGTGGGATATATAGGATTTTTTAAGAAAGAATTAGCCGTGAAGGAGGCTGCAAAACTACGTAAAAAGCAATATGATGTAGCCATAGATGAGGTCAATGCATGGTCCACTTTAGGTTGGTTTAAAGACCCTGTTTTAAGCAGCATGCTTTCAAAACCGGAAGGAGAATTGTGTAATCTCGTTATTCACGAACTTACACATACAACTGTTTATTTTAAAGGCAATAATGATTTAAGTGAGAATTTAGCTACATTTGTGGGGCATCAAGGAACATTACGGTTTTTATCTTACAAATACGGAAAAAAATCGCATGAGTATAATACTTATTTGCAGAAGCATAATGATGTAACAAAAATATCATTGCATATTCTCAGAGGTGCTAATCGGTTGGACAGCTTGTATAAAAGCGAGTGGTTTCAAAAAGCAGATAGCCTTCAAAAACAGCAGTTAAAAAGGAATTTAATAAAAGAAGTTATCAGTCAAATAGATACGTTGCAATTATATCATCCGGAGAGTTTTTACAATCTTCAATCAAAAGCCGACAGTATCAATAATGCTTTTTTTGCAGGGTTTAAAATGTATAGGGCGGCACAACCCCAAATAGACAGTATTTTCCGAAATCATTGCGGGAGCAATATCAAAAAACTGATTGAATATTATCAAAATAATTATGGAGAATGAGGTGTTAGGAACAAGAATATGTTAGTGTTCTTCATACTCTTCTTTATAGATAACAAATGCATTTGGAGGGATGGGCAAAACCGTGAGCGGATATTCTAAATCAATAATACGGTTTACTTTTTCTTCTTCATAACAATTGATTTCTTCACATTTTTCACCGTCGGTAAAAAACATCTGCCCGTCTATTCCGATAGAAATTACTTCACCGCGACGAATGTGAAAATATTTTTTCTTTTCATATACAAAACGGTAATATGTTAAACTGTCGCCGGGGTTAATAATGGTCATTTTTTTTGTTTTAAAATCCCATAGCAGGTTTTCTTTTCTTCCTCGGTCGAGCGGAAGTTTTTCATTTTGTTTTTCCAGGGCAAATTCATCGTTCGATTTGTCGTGGACAATCCAGTGATTGGGAAAAAACATTTCCCAGTAGCCGTTGGTAAAACTTGTGCCTACAGGTTTATCGTGTTTGTTTACAATGGTAAACCCCATGAGATAATGGTGTTTGTCTTGCTCATATAATGTTTTATGGACATATATTTCCACCATTTCGGAGCTGCCCAGCAGGTGTAAATCATTTTTATTGTTTTGAGCCTTTGAAACAAGAAAACAAGTAATTGAAAGAAAAAAAAACAGATATTGTTTCATGGTTTACATTATTCAATTTCAACGGTAAGTCCTCTTTTTAGCATTTCGGCACATACAGGCTTCAATTCTTCATAACTTCCTGATTTAACCGGACATTTTCCTTTATAGTGGGTGATAAAGGCACATTGTTCGGCTTGTATGGGGTCATGGTCGCATAGCTCTATCAACGCTTCAATCACAAAATCAAAAGTGTTAACATTATCATTGTAGAGAATTAACTCTTTCTTATTGTCAGTTTCAACATTTTTTTCAGATTCGACTTGGTGTTTTTCAAGGTTGTTTGTAAAAATCATCATTTATTCGGTAATTTTAGCATTGTTGAATCCCAAATTTATAACTTTTTGATAGAAGTCTTGGGCTTGTTGCGGGTTATTAAATGTTTTAAAGTAAACGGATATTCCGTTTTTCTTTTCTTTTTCTATCCCGTCTTCCGAAGAAATTTGCAGTAAAGCGGCTGCATCTGAAACAGGAACTTCTTGGGCATATTCGGCAATGATTACTTTGTAAGTTTTAGAAGAAGATGCATTGCTTGCGTTTTGATTAGGAACGGTGGGAGAGTTTTCTGGAGCCGCGGTTTGCCCGGGTTTTACCAGAATAGAAGAACCGTTTTCGGCTAAAAGTTTTTTGGCTTCCGCAATGGAAATTCTTTTTCCGTTAAAATAAGCAGTTACAAATGCGTCGGAAATTCCGATATCTACAATTTTGTTTTTAGCTGCAGTAGCTTGGTTTATGTCAGTATAAATTCCTGATGAATAACGTATATAGCCGTTTTCCGTAACTTCTGAATTAAGCGGTGATATATTATATAGTTTGGAAGCGGGAACAGGCTTGCTGTAAACCCCCACCTGAACGGTAAAGAACAATCCTTTCAATTTACTGACATCCGTAGAAACGGCAGCTCCGCCGGCATTGTTGTTATTAACCGTTACAGGTTGGTTAACGATGGCGTTAGAGTTTGTATGAACAGGTTGTGAAACGGCTGCTGTATTTTCAAAAGTTTTTTCTTCCGCAATAACAGGAGACGGAGTATTGTTTTCTGCCAGTTCGGGCTGAGTTGCTGCGCTACTTTCCATCAATTGACGGGCTTTGTATATCGGAATGCGTTCGCCGTTGTAATAAGCTACCACAAAAGCATCCGAATAACCAAGCGCCCGGATTTCGTTTTTGGCTTCATTAGCGGAATTTAAAGATTTAAAGTAGCCGGCGGTGTAACGCGTTAAACCGCTTTCGGTTTTTTCTCCCGTAATGGGCGCAAACCCTTTAAATATTTCGGGAGAAATGGGGTTTCTGAAAGCGCCTACTTGTACTTTAAATACAAGTCCTTCTGGAAGTTTGTTTACGATGGGGATAGGGCGTTCTCGAGTGTATACGGGTTTGGGTTCGGGGGCTTTGATAAAAATTTCTTTTTCTACTTTTTCGGGCACTTTATCAATTACTTCAGATTCAATACTAAATTCTTCTAAGTTAACCGATGCCAATGAATTTTCTTCTTCCACGCTTGCAGTTTCTTCGGCTAAAGCTGTTGTTTCGGTAGGAAGTTCGCCTTTTTCTTTCAAGTTTTCGTATGCCAAAATGTTTTCATATACATTTTTTTCTTGTGCGAAGAGATAGTCAATAGCTTGCCGTTCTTTTTCTTCGGCTTGTTTTTGAGTGTTGTCGGCTAAAGTTTTCAGAGAATCTTTTTGTTGGGAAAGCTTTTGCAGTTCTTGTTGTTTTATTTCAATTTGAGTTTGTTTTTCCTTGCGAATTTCTTCGTCGCTTGTTTGAGATATTTCTTCATTTAACCGTGCTATTTCGGATTCGGTTTGTGCAATTTGACTTTCCATTTCGGTTACTTGGCGGTAATATACTTCGGCTTGTGCGTAAAGTTTTTTACTTTCTGTTACTTGATTATTGTATTCTTGATATACTGGCGATTGTTCTACTTCTTTAACTTCTTCGGCGGAAAGTGGCTTGTTTATTTCGGGTAAGGCAGGCGGCTTGGCAGCCATCGCTAAAATGGTTTCTTGAGAAGAAAGAAGGCTTTTGGCCAGGTTTTCTTTATGTTTGGCTTCCGTTTCTTTTTCAGCAACAAGTTGTTCTATGGTTTCTGCTTCTTTTAACATTTCCATGCGTTTCTTTTTCTTTTTAGTATTATTGGCTGCTTGACGCAAAGAGTCTGCTTTGGATGAAAGTTTAGCAGTTTCAGCATATAAAACCGATGCTTCGGCTTGGTATTTTTCGGCAAGTTCATCTACCGGTTGTTTTTCATGAATGAGTGCTTGTTCCGATTTTTCCAGGGCTTCTTGTTCTTCTTGCAGATAAGACAATTCTTTTCTTTTAATTTCCAGTTCTTTTTGTAGAGAAATTACCTGAGCCTGTAATATCTCTTTGTCTTTTTTCTTTTTAGTTCCGGATATTTCGGCATTGAGGTTGGTGATTTGTTCTTCCAGTGTTTCTATTTCGTATATTTTGTTTTCAATTTTATCGTCATAAGTTTTAGAAAGTAATTCGTCTTCATTGATAAATTGCGGATTGATGCTTGCTATAGGCGACTCTTTTTGAGAAGGGATGCTGTTTGTATTTTCTGTTTCCGCCAAGGATTTTTCTAGCGATTGTTCACCGGTGTTTTCCGCAATTATTTTTTCTTCGGAAGATTCGGTTGTGTTTCTGGTAAATTCTTCTGTTGTCGTATGTTGTTCATTGGCAGATTCCGTAATGGGAGGTTGCTCGGAAGGCAAGGATTCTTCATTAGTTGTTTCTTCCGTAGTTTGAGCTAATTCTTCGGGTTGAATAAGTGCTTTTTGTTGTTGTATATTTTCGAGTTGTAAATTAAGAATATCTATCTCCGATTGAAGTTGTTGATGTTGTTCGGGAGAGCCGGCAGAAGCCAAAGCCTCTTTTTTCAAATCAATGGATTGTTTAATGGTATTTTCCCATTCTTGATAAAGGTTAAGCTGTTCTTCTTCCGTTAATTCCTGTTTTTTTGCTTCTTGTATTTTTTGGGTGTAAAATTGATTGATTTCTCCGGGCGACTGTGCAGAAAGTTGTTTTTCGGATGAAATGTTTTCTCCGGTTATGTTTTCGGCAACGGTTTTTTCTTCATTAATCGGTTCTTCGGTAACATTTTGTTCTTCAATCATTAATTCTTCAGCAACAATCTGTTCTTCTGCAATTGTTTCTTCATTTGCGGTTATCTCTGTAGTTTCGGAGACAGAAGTGCTTTCTTCGGCGGCGTTTTCTATATTGGTTTCTTCAGTGTTATTAGCAGTGTTTTCAATAGCTTCGGCTAAAGAAGGTTGTTCAATTTGAGATTTGTGTTGGCGGATGTTTTCGAGTTGATTGTTCAACAATTCGATTTCGGATTGTAATTGTTGTTTAGTGTTGTCGTCGGATGTTTGAGCAATGAGATTTTGTTTTTCGTTAATGGTGTTTTCAATGGTTTGTTCCCATTCTTGGTAGAGTTCAAGTTGCTGTTCGGAGTTGTTGTTTTGTTGAGCTTCTTGAATTTTTACGGAGTAGTAATCTTCAATATCTTCGGGCGTTTGCGCGGAAGCGGTATTTTCGGATGTTTCGGTAGTTTGAGCGGAAGTTTCTTCTGCAATTTCTTC
>CAZLMS010000048.1:7848-10729 GCA_964560645.1 uncultured Flavobacteriales bacterium
AAGTTGTTGTTCGGAGTTGTTGCTTTGTTGAGCTTCTTGAATTTTTGCGGAGTAGTAATCTTCAATGTCTTCGGGAGTTTGCGCGGAAGTGGCATTTCCCGATGTTTCGGTGGTTTGATCGGAAGTTTCTTCTGCAATTTCTTCGGAAGTGATTTGTTTTTCGGAGGCAAGTTCTTCTTCAGTAAGAGATTCTTCATGTGATTTTTCTGCTGAAGTGAGGTTTTCTTGAGAAACGGGTTCTTCCGTAACAAGTTGTTCTTCTGAATCACTTTTTTCGGATTGGGGAAGGTTTTCTTCAAATGTAATATTACTTTCGGATTGAGCAATATTTTCCAATTCGGTGAGGTTGCTTTCCAGTGTGAGCTTGTCTTCATCGGAAATTCCTTCAAAAGACTCTATGTCGGAAGATTGCAGTTCTGATATAACAGCTTGTGCAAGTTGAGCTTCTTCTTTAAGTTCATCGGTTTTCTTTTGCAGTTCGGCAGCCTTTTCAAAGGCTTGTTTTTCTTTTTCGGTTAGTTCGGCTAATTCTTGTTCGATTTCTTCGGCTTGCCTTAATAATTCTTGTTTTTCTGTTTTGTCTTTAATAATATTGGCTCTACCTTTAATTTCTTCCAGTTCTTGTTCCAATTCTACGCGTTCTTCCCTTAATTTTTCAGCTTTTTTAATTTCACTGTCTGAGACGTTTTTACGCTTATTATACTCGCCTAATATAGAAGCATATAATTCTTCATCGGTTGTTTTCTCGGCATTTACCAATTCTTGAATTTTTTGCATGGCTTCCGCCAACTCTGCTTCCGATTGAGAGTTTACGGCGTTATCTATTTGTAAAGCATATTCAAAAGCTTGTTCCGATTCGGCTTTTTTGGCTTTGGCTTTTTGTTCTATGTCTTTAGCTAATTCTGTGGCTAATAATGCTTGTTTGGCAAGTTTGTTGGCTTCGTTTTGTTTTTTTTCCGCTTCGGAAAGCAGTTCGTTTTTTTCAGCGCCTTGGGCTTCTTCAGCGAGTGCTAAAAGTTCTTGGGCTTCTTTATTTTTTTCTTGGGCTTCATTTCCTTTTTCTTGAGCTACTTTATAGGCTAAATCGGCTTTCTTTTGAAGTTCTTTATATTCATTTTCAATTTCCTCGGCATCGGCATAAGCCATTTTTACAATGTCTTCGTTAGAAATTTCTTCGGCTTGGGCGGTTTCCGAAGAGGGTTCATTTAACAACTCTTGAAATTCATCTACATTTACATCTAAATTGGCTTTTTGTTTAAGCAAATCGGCAGTGTATAGCATTTCTTCTTCAGGCAATTCTTCGTCGAAAAGGTTGCGTATAATGAGGCGTTCCACACCGTTTTGCACAGTCAATTCGATTTCTTGTTTCAACGGTTTTACTTCTTTCATTTTGGGTAATTCCACAATGCCGGTATAAGCCACAGGACTCTTATCGGTTTCTACAATAAACTCATAACGTCCCGACTTTGGAAGGGAAATAATATATTTTCCGGAAACAGGATTGGTATTATATATTCCGACTGTTTTTCCTGTAGCACTGTTTTTAACGGTAATTTTAGCGCTCTTTGTAGCTTCCGATAAGAACTCGCCTTTTATGATGGTTTCATGAACGGGAACACGGTTCACATTGATTTTATATACGGAAACCTCACTGTAAGGTGTAGCTCTGTTTGAAGCAAAAACAGCAGTTTTTTCTTGAGCGTCCGTGATATAAAGAAAATCGTCGTCGGGAGTATTGATGGCGTAATCGAGGTTAATGGGATTAGACCATGATTTGGTATAAGGGTCATAAACAGATTTGAAAATATCATAGCCCCCCATGGAATTATGTCCTTCGGATGAAAAATAGAGCGTTTTTGTTTTTCGGTGATAAAAAGCAAAATCTTCATTTAAAGGCGTGTTGATAGGGGCGCCGATGTTTTGAGGTTTACCCCATTCTCCGTTGGGGAGTTTTACGACAAAATAAATGTCTTTCCCGTTTTTCCCTTTGTCTCCGTAACTGGCAAAAAAGATGGTGTCTGATTTGGGGTTGAAATACATAATGGAGGTTTCCTTTTTTTTCTTGTCTTGAGCCAGCTTAAATTCGTCGGGGGTGATAATAAGTTTTCCGCCGATATCGGATAAGTCGTAGGAGCGAAAGAAATCGCCGCGGTTAAGCGTTTTTTTCTCGATAACAATTAAGTCGGAGATATTTTTCAATAATTTTTTGCCGTTTTGACATTGTTGAATGGCATAATCCACGCGGTATTTGTCTTGTAATTTTGGAGGAGCTAAAGATTTAAACCGTTCATATGCTTGAATAGCTTCATCAAAACGATAATTGAGCTGATATGCTTTGCCGAGAAAAAAATGTGCTTCGGGGTCAACGGTGGCTTTGGCAGCGGCACGGGTAAGATATTTCAGCGGTTCTTCTTTGTCTTCTTCAACCATAAGCATACAAGCACCCACTTTATACATGTAGTTGGGGTCTTTGGGATAAAGACTTAGAAGCTGCGAATACAAAGGCAATGCAGCTTCAAAATTTTCTTCTTCCCAGTAAATTTCTGCTTGTTTTTTTAGTTCTTCTTCAGATTCAAACCCTGCTTGACTCCATCCGCTAATGCTTTGAAGAACAATAAAAAGTACGATTGATATTTTTAGGATTATATTTTTCATTAACCGTGTTCAAAATCACTTTTTCAGTTTTTTCGTTTTAATTTAATATTGGCTTTATTTTCTTCTTTTCTCAACAGTCGTTCAATGTTTTTTTGATGTGTAAGCAGCACAAGTATAGCAATAAAGAACGAAAATAATACCAAAGAAGGGGTATTTTCTTTAAAAATCAGTATAATAACAAAAGGAAACGTAAATGCGGCTATCATAGAACTGAGGGATACATATT
>CAZLMS010000049.1:0-10702 GCA_964560645.1 uncultured Flavobacteriales bacterium
TACGGGAGTGATATGGTTGTGCATAATGTAACGGTAGATTTTGGCGGTAATTTAAAACCGGCTTCATGTACTCCTCAAACTACGGCTAATTGCTGCGGATACGGAATTTCAAGAGTGATTTTCGGAAATATAGACCACACTTCCGGCGACGGTTCGGAAGGCTATCAAGATTATTCTTGTGAAGTTAATACTACCGTAGAAGTCGGAACATTAGTACATTACGAAGTGCGTACATCTTCTTCCAATCCCGAAGATTTAAAAATATGGTTAGATTTCAATAATGACGGAGATTTTGATGATGTGGGAGAATTAGTAGTAGAATCATACAATAAAACCCTTCACGCGGGAGATGTTTGCTTATCACTTACCGACTCGTTAAATCAACCGTTAAGATTGAGGGTAATGACAGATTATGTGGGAGCAATTCTTACGCCATGTTATACGCCTCAATGGGGGCAAACGGAAGATTATGCGGTTACCGTTTTACCTAATCAAAGCGGAGTGTATGCCGATTTTACTTCGGATAATACGGAATCTTGCGACGGTGTGGTTACTTTTTACCCTATCGTGTGTGACAATAACGCACAGTATTTATGGGATTTCGGAGACGGGAATACAACTGCACAAGTATCTCCCACACATACTTATATGAACGCCGCTACCTATGATGTAACACTTTATGTAACCACTACAGCCGGCACAGCTGCTATTGTAAAAAACGGCTATTACACCCGAACGGGTGCATTGGGCATGCCTTCGGTTTCTTGTGTGCCAACCGGACTTTTAACTTATCAAGAAGCGGGAATCGGATATGTGAATTTTGAAAATATCAATCATTATTCTGATTTTTCAGACATAGCCGGGGTTTATGAAGACAACAGATGTACAAAACAAACTTCTTTGCAATCCGATCAATCATATTCCATTACTGTTTATACGGGAAATACCTATTCTCATTCCGTATCGGTTTGGATAGATTTTAACAATAATACGGTTTTTGATGGAAACGAACTGGTTTGGGCAACATTAGGAGGAACCGGTTACCAAAGCGGACTTATTTATATTCCTTCTACAGTGGTAACGGATGAACCCTTGGCAATGAGAGTAGGTGCAATTACCGATAATGTTTATTTAACAGAACCTTGTAACTTATCACCTACTTATGGTCAATTTGAAGATTATACGGTTTACATAATGAGTCCGGGTTCGCCGCCTATACCGAATTTTATTGCAGATTCAACCGAAAGCTGCACGGGAGTAATTCAATTTACGGATTTATCTTCGGGCAATCCAACCACTTGGTTTTGGGATTTTGGAGACGGCACAACTTCTAATGTTCAAAATCCTACCCATACTTATACCTCTTATGGGTATTATGATGTAACTCTTTATGTGTCAAATGGAAATGGCTCAAGTTCCGTTACCTATAGCAGCTATATTCATTACGACCCTTCTTATTGCGGCACCTCTCAAACCACTGAAGTTTTGTCAGCAGGGATGGATGAAACCTCTGTATTTCCCAATCCTTTTACTAAAATTTTGCGTATTAAAAACCCGTCTAATCATAACCTGATGATTGAAGTTTATGATATTTCCGGAAAGCTTGTTTATACCGATAAACAAAATTCAGGTTTTATCAATGTGAATACGAAAGGCTGGGATAAAGGAACGTATATTATTCACCTGAAAACTGACGATTTTTATCGAACGAAGAAAATTATTAAACAATAGATGAAGCAATATTGGCAAGTTATTTTATTTTTTGTACTGATTCTTACGGTTTCGGGAAATGCGTATGCAACTCACCTTATGGGTGGTAACATTCAGTATGAATATTTGGGAAAAAACAATGCAACCGGAAAATATGAGTATTACATTAAAATGTTTGTTTACCAAGATTGTAACTCTCCTTATTGGGGAAACGGGTTTCCGGTAACTTCTACGGAGTTGGATGTGTATGAAGGCCCTGCCGATTTTTCTTCCACATTGGATTTCAAAACGACTTTTACGCTTAACTTAACTTCTTCAAATCCCGTGGAGTTAGACTTACCTGCCGGTTGTTCCGTAAATCAAACGGCATGCATTTACGAAACCATTTATGAAGGAACTATTGCTTTGGATATATCTTTTGAAGGCTATCATTTGTTTTATGATGATTGCTGCAGAAATAACAGTATTATTAACTTAAACAACCCCGGCGGGCAAGGGATGGTATATTCCGCTTTTATTCCGCCGCCTTTGGTGGAAAATAATTCTCCTATTTTTCAAGACGTTCCGCTTCCGTTTTTATGTGTAAATGATACTACAACCATATTAAACACTGCCTATGACCCGGATGGAGACTTGTTGGTTTTTTCCATAGTAGACCCTTATGAAGCCTATACGAGTGTGAGTTTGGGAGGCGGAACTCCCGCTACTTTGGATTCTATTTATACGGTGGTTTTTGCTCCGGGATACAACTATCAACAACCTTTTGGAAATAACGGTTATACATACATCAATGCTTTTACGGGATATTCACAATACATGTCGCCCACTATCGGTAATTTTGTGATAGCGGTAGAGATTAAAGAATATCGTGATGGAAATTTAATAGGCATTAGTCGCAGGGATATACAGCTTTTAATTACCGATTGCCCCAACACCAATACCTATAACCCCGAAATATCATCTGCTGCCCAAACTGTTTACAACATAGAAGAAGGCGAACAATTATGTTTTGATGTGGTATTTAATGATAATAACGGCGACAGTATTTTTCTGTCCACCAACTCATCTTTATTTGACCCTTCTATAGTCAATCCGCCGGCAACTATTAACACTCCTGTGAGCGGATTAGGTACGGCAACAGCTAATTTTTGTTGGAATACGGCTTGCGGACAAGGGAGAGCTCAACCTTATACCTTTGATATTAAAGCCATAGATAACGGATGCGCTCCCAAAAACGGCGATATGACGTTTCAAATCAACGTAGCTCCTTTCACCGGACCGTCGACCATTTCCGGGCCCGATATAGTTTGCTCAGGTGCGTCAGGTATTACTTATACCACGGATTTTATTAACGGTGCTACTTATAATTGGAGTATTAACGGCGGAAATATAGTGTCTGGCAACGGTAGTAATTCGGTTACCGTAAACTGGGGAACAGGAAGTGTAGGAGAACTTTTTGTAACAGCAACCAGTCAATATGGTTGTAATGCTCCGGTAATCAATAAACTGGTAAGTATTTCCATTATTCCTGTTTCCGTCTCTTCCGATACAACAATTTGTGAAGGAGACAGTGTGCAACTTTCCGTAAGTCCGCCGGGATACACTTATGTATGGAGTCCTGCTTCGAGTATTGATAATATAAACATCAGTAACCCCACCGTTTGGCCCGGGCAAACAACAACTTATATTGTTACGGTATCGGATAATAACGGTTGTTTTGCTTATGATTCGGTAACAGTCAATGTGCTTTCTACAGAAATTATTGTGAACAACGATACTGCGATATGCTTTGGAGACAGTTTGCAATTGGAAGCTGTTGGTGGAGCAAATTATACTTGGTCTCCCGCGTCTGTTTTAGATGATGCAACAATATCTAATCCATGGGCTTATCCTGTATCAAACACTATGTTTTATGTAACAGTTGTGGGAGTTTCGGGATGTAGTAGTATTGATTCCGTTTTTGTTTCTGTAAATCCGGTTCCTTTTGCTGATGCAGGGCAGGATACAACTGTTTGTTCAGGGCAAAGTGTGGTATTGGGAGGTAATCCTACAGGACCTGCAACAGCTAATTATTTGTGGACACCGTCGGCAGTTTTGGATAATGCCGCTTTACCTAATCCCACGGCTAATGTTACCGTTACCACTCAGTTTATTGTTTCCGTGTATGAAAACGGATGTGCTTCTACCGATACTGTCAATGTTTTTCCCTCTTTATCACTTTCAATAACAGTTACTCCCCCAAATGTTACTATTTGTGAGGGAGATACCGTTCAAGTAAATGTAAATGCATCATCTGTCGCTACTTACTCGTGGTTTCCTAATTCGGGAATTTCCGATGTAAATATTTCTAATCCCCGGTTATATCCCATGTCTAACACAATTTATTACGTAACGGCAACAACAAGCGCCGGGTGTGAGGCAAAAGACAGTGTTCAAGTAACTGTTAATCCGAAACCGTTGGCAAATGCCGGAAATGATGTGTGGATTTGTCCCGGCGGAACACGTCAATTTAATGCTTCGGGAGGTGATTTTTACAATTGGTCGCCTTCTACAGGTTTGTCGTCTGTTTCTATTAGTAACCCGGCGGTTAGTGTCTCGGTTACTACACAATATATAGTTACGGTAAGTAATATATACGGATGTGCCGATGTAGATACGGTTATAGCAATAGCAGGCACAAATGTGCCTACGGAAGCCGGAAATGATACAACGGTTTGTTTGGGAGACACCGTTATGATAGGAGGGGATCCTACAGCTCCTCCCGGAACTGTTTTTAGTTGGTCTCCTGCTGCTGATATATCCAACATAACTGTTTCCAATCCGTTTGTTTACCCTTCGGTTACAACTAAATATTATGTGTACACATCTAATGATACTTGCACGGGAGTAGATTCGGTTGTAGTAAATATATGGTCTCTTCCAAATGCAGATGCAGGCTCTGATCAATCCATTTGTTTGGGAGACAGTTTGCAATTGACAGCATCGGGTGGAGTGGACTATCTATGGTCTCCTTCAAATTTATTGAGCGATAACACAATAAGTAACCCATGGGCTTACCCGACGGTTACACAAGATTTTATAGTAACGGTAACAGATGTGAACGGCTGTCGGAACAGTGATACGATTCAGGTTACAGTAAATAATTTACCGGTAGCAAGCATTACGGCACCTATGGAGATATGCTACGGCGATACGGCAGAAGTAGTAGGTTCGGGTGGTGTAAGTTACCTTTGGGATGCAGCCAATCAGATATATGCATCGCCAAATAACGACACATTGCTTTTAAAGCCAACCACATCACAGTATGTATATTTAACAGTAACCGATATAAACGGATGTAAGGATAGCACGCTATCGTATATTACGGTACACAGTTTACCGGTGGCTGAAGCAGGCAACGATACAATTTTATGTATAGGAGATACCATAATGCTTCAAGCATCGGGAGGTATAACATACAGCTGGTCTCCAAATATTTCAATAAGTGATGTGAGTATATTCAATCCGAATGTATATCCGTCTTCATCTATGTATTACTATGTAACGGTAACGGATGCTAATGGATGTAGTAATAATGATTCGGTATATATAGATGTGAAATCGTTGCCTATGGTAACAGTTTCTAATGATACTTCTATATGTCCAAATGACAGTGTTCAGATATGGGCATCGGGCGGAGCGGATTATCTGTGGTCACCTTCAAATTTATTGAGCGATAATACAATAAGTAATCCATGGGCTTATCCTTCCGACTCTACGGCATTTGTAGTAACTGTTACAGATGTTTTCGGTTGTGAAAATTCCGATACAGTAATAGTTACTATATATGCATTGCCGAATGCTGATGCAGGTGCCGATGTGGATATTTGTTTGGGAACAACGGTTACACTTACTGCTACGGGCGGGATTTATTACGAATGGAATGATGCAGCCACATTATCTAACATTACCATTTCCAATCCTGTAGCATCGCCGACAGACACTATTATGTATATTGTAA
Source organism: uncultured Flavobacteriales bacterium (assembly GCA_964560645.1). Lineage (GTDB taxonomy): Bacteria > Bacteroidota > Bacteroidia > Flavobacteriales_G > NORP312 > CAZLMS01. The sequence continues at coordinate 5,711 of CAZLMS010000049.1, forward strand.
CCGTAACGGATATAAACGGATGTGCTAATTCAGATACGGTTATGGTAAATGTGTTAAACCTACCGGATGTACAAACAGATGAAGAGGTTTGGCTCTGTCCTACCGACAGTATAATGTTGACAGCTACCGGAGCCACACTTTACACATGGACTCCTTTAGATAGTATTATCAATGAAAATACAGCTAATCCAACGGTTTTTCCTTCCGATACTACAGATTATATAGTAATGGGAACCGACATGAACGGGTGTGTAAATTACGATACCGTTACGGTTATTGTGAACCCGGTTGTGCCTACGGAAGCCGGAGATAATAAAACTATTTGCTATGGCGATAGTGTTCAAATAGGAGGCGCTCCCACGGCACCGCCAGGGACTGTTTTTAATTGGACGCCTGCTTTGGGATTGGATAATATATCCATTGCTAATCCAATGGCTTCGCCACCCGATACTACACTTTATTTTGTAGAAACGCTTAATCATGTATGTAACGGAAGAGATTCAGTTTATGTATATGTAAATCCTTTGCCTGTTGCAGAAGCAGGAGCAAATACCGAAATATGCATTGGAGATACGCTTCAATTAATGGCATCCGGAGGAATAACCTATCAATGGTCTCCTAATGTAAATATTACTTTGTTGGATTCAAATGTAACGGAAGTATATCCTACTGATACTATTATATATTACCTTACCGTAACCGATGCTAACGGATGTTCAAATACTGACTCTGTTCAAGTTACGGTTAATCCTTTACCTGATGTATATGCAGGGCAAGATGTGGCTATATGTTTTGGAGATACTGTTCAGTTGCAAGCCTCCGGTGCAGATTCCTATTACTGGTCTCCTAATCTAAATATAAACAATGTTTCTATTTCTAATCCAAATGTTTACCCGACTGCTTCTCAAGAATACAATGTTTTAGGGACAGATTCAAACGGTTGTAAGAATATAGATACTGTTTTAGTAACCGTACATGCTTTGCCTCAAATAACAGTATCTGATGATACGGCAATATGTAAAGGTGATACTATAGAAATATGGGCAACAGGTGCCAACCAATATTTATGGCAGCCCAATGTAGCAATCAGTAATGTTACCATATCAAATCCGGCGGTGTATCCCTCTAATACATCCACTTATTATGTAACCATTACGGATTCTAACAATTGCTCCGCATCCGATTCCGTAGAAGTGGTGGTTTATATGCTTCCCGACATTGATGCAGGTTCTGATGTACAAATTTGCATTGGCGACAGTGTGCAGATTCAGGCTTCGGGAGGCGTGTCATATCAATGGTATCCGAATATTGCAATTTCTGATACTTTAAGCGATGCTCCTGTGGTTTACCCTTCCGATACTACTACCTATTTTGTAATAGGAACAGATACCAATACATGTGCAAACAGAGATTCGATAACAGTTGTGGTTAACCCTATACCTTTTGCAAATGCCGGCGGATTTATCAATACATGTGAGGGGGACACTCTAATTTTAGGAGGCTCGCCTACGGCACCTGTTGGAGCAACGGTAAATTGGACACCGCTTACCGGATTTCTGTCGTCTCCCAATGATTATAATCCCCTGGCGATAATAGATTCTACCATTGAGTATGTAGTGCAGGTAACTGATACTAATGGCTGTGTAAACAAAGATACCGTAAGAATAGAAACTTTTGAAATAGCTCGGATAAACGGTTTTCAGATGTGCGCTAATGAAACCGGACAATTAAGCGTAGAAATTATTAGTGGGGCTTCACCATATGCTTATCATTGGCAACCTTTTGAAGGACTTGATGATACAACCTCCGGGACGGTGAATATTACTTTAACGGAAAATCAGGTGTATTCCGTAACCGTAACAGATGCCAATAATTGTAAAAAAATAGTTTCAGATATAGAAGTGGAAGTAGAGGAAGCCCCCGTACCTAAGTATAACAGAGCATATACGCCGTTATGTGAAGGCTTGCTGTTCGAGTTGCGAAATCAAAGCGAAAAAACCGATTATTTTTATTGGCGAATGCCTGACAATACTCTTTATGAAAGGGAATTGCTTCTAACGGAAATTCCATACAACAGTAATGCTGAGGTTTATTTGGTAGCAGAAAATATTTACGGATGTAAAGACAGTTTGAAAATTCCTTTTTTGGTAGATAATTTTGAAGATTACGTAACACTTAAACAAAGAAATATATTTACTCCAAATGGTGACGGAGTAAATGATTTTTTTGAAATAAACGATGGGGAAATGCTTGGAGAATGTTCCGTGTTAAAAGTATATAACCGCTGGGGAACGCTCATTTTTGAAACTACAGGCAATAATGCCTCATGGGATGGCACAACCTACAGCGGACAAAAAGTGCCGGAAGGAGTATATTATTACATCGTTCAAATACGCAATTATACTTTTAAAGGAAGTGTTACACTTATCAGATAATTGTTATTTTTGAACAAAAGTTACGTAAATGAATAAGTTAGAACAACTCATCCAAAACGGTTATTCCGTAAAAACCGGAACGTATATTTCTCAAGGGTATGAAATTTTCAAAAAAGAAATAGGGCTTTTTGTGGCATATACCTTTATTTATTATCTCATCATAATATCAATAAGTTATATACCATTTTTAGGAAATGTGGGAACAATGGTTTTAGGAAAGCCTCTTTTGGCGGGATTTTTCATTGTAGCTCATAAAATTAAAAAAGGAGAAGAAGTACAATTTGGCGATTTTTTTAAAGGATTTGACAATTTTATGGAACTTATGCTGGTAGGCATTATCTCCTCGTTATTTATCTTTATCGGAATCATTCTTTTAGTGATACCCGGGATTTATTTGGCTATTGCCTATACATTTGCCCCGTTATTTGTAATTTTTCACCAAAACAAAGCATGGGATGCTCTTGAAAATTCCCGTAAGCTCATTCATCGTAAGTGGTGGGCAATCTTCGGTTTCATGTTAGTTTTAGGCTTGATAAATATTTTGGGTTTTTTGTTAATAGGAATAGGAATTTTGTTTACTTATCCCATTACCATGTGTGCTTTATATGCGGCTTTTGACGATATAATGGGAACAGAGCCTGAATTGGAGGAAATACACATTTCTCCCGATAACGACCAAATTGTTGGCAGCAGTGATTTTGACGATGTGTGAATATTGTGAATAAAAAATTTACGCTACATCTTCCAAAGCAACTCAAAAACATTTAACTTTGAATAAACTTTAGGGGTGCTTCCTGTTTATGGGAGGCTGAGAGATACCCTCAATACCTGAACAGGGTAATGCCTGCGAAGGGAAAAGTTCCTCTCTCATTTTAAAGCATCCCTTTTAAAATAGATTGTATGAAAATACGGTTTAACGGCGAAATATTACATTTGCCCGATTTCGTTCGTACGGTAAAGGACTTTTTGGAATACAAAGAAATTTCATTAAAAGGCAAAGCTATAGCGGTAAACAATCAAGTAATCCAAAAATCAAATGCTGAAAAAATTCAAATCAAAGAAAACGACAATATACTAATCATTACCGCAACCCAAGGCGGATAAAAAATTATACCCATGAAAAGAAAAGACCAAAAACCTGCATCAGACATCATTACCCGGACACCATTCCCAAATTCTCGAAAAATATACGTAAAAGGACAACTTTACGACGATGTGAAAGTAGCTATGAGAGAAATTTCTTTGAGCGATACGGTAGATAAATTTAACGGTAAACGTGAAAAAAATCCCCCCGTAACGGTTTACGACACCTCAGGACCCTATACGGACCCTAATGTGGAAATCAATATAGAAAAAGGATTGCCTCCACTGAGACTGAAATGGATAAAAGACCGTGGTGATGTACAAGAACTTCCCGAAATAACATCAGAATACGGTAAAATTCGTTTATCCGATTCCCGTCTGGACGATATAAGATTTAAAAACACCAGAAAACCTTTAAAAGCCAAATCCGGCCATAATGTAACCCAAATGCATTATGCCCGCAAAGGAATTATTACACCCGAAATGGAGTATGTAGCTATTCGTGAAAACAGAAGAATAGATGAGTATAAAGACCTTATCGGGCAACACAAAGGATTTTCATTCGGAGCCAATATTCCCGAAAAAATCACTCCCGAATTTGTACGGCAGGAAGTAGCGGCAGGCAGAGCTATTATTCCCTCCAATATCAACCATCCGGAGAGTGAGCCGATGATAATCGGAAGAAATTTTTTGACCAAAATCAATGCTAACATAGGTAATTCGGCAGTAACCTCTTCTATAGCCGAAGAAGTAGAAAAAATGGTTTGGGCAATCAGATGGGGTGCCGATACCGTAATGGATTTGTCCACCGGTGATAATATTCACGAAACCCGCGAATGGATTATTCGAAATTCACCGGTTCCCATAGGAACGGTTCCCATTTATCAAGCATTGGAAAAAGTAAACGGAAAAGCCGAAGAACTGACATGGGAAATTTACAGGGACACACTTATAGAACAAGCGGAACAAGGTGTGGATTACTTTACTATTCATGCCGGAGTGTTGTTGCGATACATTCCGCTAACAGCCAATAGGGTAACCGGAATTGTGTCAAGAGGAGGTTCTATTATGGCAAAGTGGTGCTTGGCTCATCATAAGGAAAACTTTCTATATACCCATTTTGAAGAAATATGCGAAATTATGAAAGCCTATGATGTTGCATTTTCGTTAGGAGACGGATTGCGACCCGGTTCTATTGCAGATGCCAACGACGAAGCACAATTTGCCGAGCTTCACACTTTGGGAGAATTGACCAAAATTGCTTGGAAACACGATGTGCAAGTAATGATAGAAGGTCCCGGGCATATTCCCATGCACATGATAAAAGAAAATATGGACAAAGAACTTAAAGAATGTTTTGAAGCACCTTTCTACACTTTAGGACCGCTAACCACTGACATAGCACCGGGATATGACCACATAACTTCGGCAATAGGAGCCGCTCAAATAGGTTGGTACGGCACGGCAATGCTTT
>CAZLMS010000050.1:0-10671 GCA_964560645.1 uncultured Flavobacteriales bacterium
GTTGCTCTTACCGCCGAACACGAAAATATCTTAATAGAAGTCAACCAATCCGTTAAAAAAATTTCCGATTTTCTTTATGATTTTAAATTTAAGGATGCCTTACAAGAAATGATGAATATCGCCCGCACGGGAAACAAATTTTTGGCAGACACTGAACCGTGGAAATTGCAAAAAACCAATCCCGAAGCGGTAAAAAGTATTCTCAAAACCGCTTTACTGATAACAGCCAAATTGTCTGTAGCATCTGCTCCGTTTTTACCTCACACTTCCCAAAAAATTCAAAAAATTCTAAATATTTCTCCCGTGAAATGGGATGATATATATCAATTTAAATTTAATGAAAACCAAGTAATTAACAAACCCGAATTATTATTTGAAAAAATAGAAAACTCCGTTATTGAACAACAAATCAACAAGTTAAAAAATATGAGCACAGCATCTTCACAACCTCCAATAGAACATAAACCGGAAATCAATTTTGAGGATTTCACCAAATTGGAAATACGAACAGGAAAAATCATTGAAGCCGAAAAACATCCCAACGCTGATAAATTGCTCGTATTAAAATTAGATATAGGCGGCGAACAACGAACCATTGTTTCAGGAATTGCCCAACATTACAAACCGGAAGAAATTATCGGAAAAAATGTATCGGTTTTACTAAATTTGAAACCTCGAAAATTAAGAGGAATTGAATCTCAAGGCATGATTTTAATGGCTGAAGACTCCAACGGTAATTTAGCATTTATAGTTCCCGAAAAAGACCTGCCCTCCGGTTCTGAAATCAGATAAAACAACCGCCCCCGTAGTTCAAGGGATAGAATAGGAGTTTCCTAAACTCTAGATTCAGGTTCGAGTCCTGACGGGGGCATTTTCCGTCTATTCAATTTGTCAGTGCATTTATGACAAAACTACTGTTAAATAACAGATAAATGAAATTTTGTCAATTTTCCGGTATTAAAAATTAAATGGCACAATAAATGCAAAACCGCAAACGAAATTCTTAATGTCAAACCTAAAAAACTAAAAACTATGGCAGAAGTAAAAGAAGCAGTAGCTACCAAATTAGGCATCAAACCACTTGCAGACAGAGTGGTAATTTTGCCGGAACCCGCTGAAGAAAAAACAGCAAGCGGAATTTATATTCCCGACACTGCAAAAGAAAAACCTCAAGCAGGTAAAGTAGTGGCAGTAGGTCCCGGTAAAAAAGACGAGCCAATGCATGTAAAAGTTGGCGACAAAGTAATCTACGGAAAATATTCTGGAACAGAGTTCAATTTTGACGGAACTGATTACTTAATCATGAGAGAGTCTGATATTTACGCAGTAATTTCTTAATCAATAAATTGTTAAACCCTAAAAACTTACAACTATGGCAAAAGAAATCATCTTCGACTTGGAAGCAAGAGATAAACTAAAAAAAGGAGTGGACACTTTGGCAGATGCCGTAAAAGTTACTCTTGGTCCTAAAGGTCGAAATGTAGTAATCGGCAAAAAATTCGGAGCTCCTCACGTAACCAAAGACGGAGTTTCTGTAGCCAAAGAAATCGAATTGAAAGACCCCATTGAAGATATGGGCGCTCAAATGGCAAAAGAAGTTGCCTCTAAAACTGCCGATGTGGCCGGAGACGGAACCACTACCGCAACCGTATTGGCTCAAGCTATCGTAAAAGCCGGATTGAAAAACGTTACTGCAGGCGCTAACCCCATGGAATTAAAAAGAGGAATTGAAAAAGCAGTTTCTGCAGTAGTTTCCGAATTAAAAAACATTTCAAAAGAAGTAGGCGACGACTTTGCTAAAATTGAGCAAGTAGCTACTATTTCTGCAAATAACGACCATGAAATCGGTAAACTCATTGCCGAAGCAATGAAGAAAACCGGAAAAGACGGAGTTATTACCGTAGAAGAAGCCAAAGGAACCGAAACCGAAGTGAAAACTGTAGAAGGAATGCAGTTTGACAGAGGCTACTTATCTCCTTACTTCGTAACCAACACCGAAAAAATGGAAGCAGAATTGGAAAATCCTTACATCTTGATTCACGATAAAAAAATCTCTACGATGAAGGATTTGCTTCCAATATTAGAAAAAGTTGCTCAATCCGGACGTCCTTTGTTAATCATTGCTGAAGATGTAGACGGCGAAGCTCTTGCCACCTTGGTAGTAAACAAATTAAGAGGTGCATTAAAAGTAGCTGCCGTGAAAGCTCCCGGATTTGGCGACAGAAGAAAAGCAATGTTGGAAGATATCGCCATCTTAACCGGTGGTACCGTTATCTCTGAAGAAAGAGGCTATAAATTAGAAAATGCCGATATTTCATACTTAGGACAAGCCGAAAAAGTTACTATCGACAAAGACAATACTACTATTGTAAACGGAGCCGGTAAAAAAGAAGACATCGAAGCGAGAATTAAACAAATCAAAGCTCAAATCGAAACCACTACCTCCGACTACGATAAAGAAAAACTTCAAGAAAGATTGGCTAAATTAGCCGGAGGAGTAGCCGTACTATACGTAGGTGCTGCTACCGAAGTGGAAATGAAAGAGAAAAAAGACCGCGTAGATGATGCTTTACATGCTACTCGTGCTGCCGTAGAAGAAGGTATCGTACCCGGCGGTGGTGTAGCTTACATCAGAACTATTCCGGTATTAGACAAAGTAGAAGTAGAAAACGAAGACCAAAAAACCGGCGTTCAAATTGTAAAAAGAGCATTAGAAGAACCTTTACGTCAAATCGTTGAAAATGCAGGCGGCGAAGGTTCCGTTGTTGTGCAAAAAGTAATGGAAGGAAAAGATGACTTTGGTTTCAATGCAAGAACCGAAACGTATGAAAACTTGTATGAAGCCGGAGTAATCGATCCTACTAAAGTAGCTCGAGTAGCTTTGGAAAATGCCGCTTCAATTGCAGCAATGGTTCTTACTACCGACTGTGTAGTAGTGGATGAACCTGAAGAAGAAAAAGCTCCTGCCGGAATGCCCGGCGGAGGCGGAATGCCCGGTATGATGTAATCAACATCTTTTCATACCTTTTTAAAGCCCGACTTTTGTCGGGCTTTTTTATTTTCACAATAAATTTATAATTCACTTATTTTCAAAATATTAAAAACCAACAACCCCTTCAATATCTTGCCTGTTTCAAAAAAATATAAAAAGCCTGAAAAAAACTCCTAACTACAGGCATTATGAGTAATTTTGCGAAAAATATATTTAACAGTTTCTTATGAAAGATAAAAAAATAGCCGTTATCGGTCATGGTAATCTGGGTTCGGCAATTGCCAAAGGAATTGTACAAACATCACTTGTCGGAAAAGGTAATTTACTTGCCACCAAACGAAATATCGAAAAAGACACTTCATACCCCTACCCTGTTATTCCCGATAACACACATGCCATAAAAAGCTCCGATATTGTAATTTTAGCCCTTAAACCGTACAATATTCTTCCCTTTTTAAATCTGCACAAAGATTATTTTAATCCTCAACAGGTTATCATATCTGTAGCCACAGGAATCGAGATTAAACAAATGAAAGATATTTTGGGTGATAATTTTGAAATTTATCGAGCCATGCCCAATACTGCTTCTAAAGTTAATCAAGCTGTTACCTGTATAGCAACCGGGGAAAACAAAACTCACTTATCTTATGTAAAACAAATATTTAACACCCTCGGAGAAACAATAATAATAGATGAACCTTTGATGGAAGCTGCCACTATATTAGGTGCTTGCGGCATTGCGTATGTTTTGCGTTTTATGAGAGCCATGACTCAAGGCGGTATTCAAATAGGATTTGACGCCACAACTGCACAAAAAATCGTTAATCAAACTGTTTTGGGTGCTGCATCTTTATTGACTGAACAAAACAACCATCCGGAAGAAGAAATTGATAAAGTAACCACTCCTAAAGGATGTACCATTGTCGGGCTAAACGAAATGGAACACAACGGCTTCAGCTCGTCTCTTATCAAAGGTATTGTCAGTTCTTACAAAGCCATCGCCAAAGATTAGTCTTCCCGTTTTCTGAAATCAAAATTATATTTGACAGCTATTTGTACGGTAGGATTTACTTCTATATGAACACCATCACTTTTTTTAATAAGCTGATGAAGGTATCCTAATTCTAATGTTGTTTTTTTTCGGACAGTTGCAAATCCCGCATACAATCTGTTTTGCTGAAGTGCAGAAGGTAAAAATGTTTTGGAGTTTAACGAAATAAACACTTCGTCAAAAAGAAGTAAGTACCATTTATGTGTCGCACCGGAAAAAAGTTCCCGTTTAACTGCAAAACGATACCGCAAACGTTCTTTCAATGAATAATTGCTTATTTGCAGATTATCTTCCGCATCATACACAATGTTTGGAATTCGGCGATTTTCCAATCTGAAGCGATTGGAAAATCGCCACGTTTTAATAACCCCTTTAATAATAATTTGTTCAAACAGGTTTAATTCCGTAAATTCCATAGCTACCGGCTGCTTTCCGTAAGGAAATTGCCGGACAAAAGAACTTCCGAAACCAACTACCAAATTACCGGTTAATGTTTTATGTATCGAAGGACGAAACACAAACTGTTGCCAATTAAGTATCCAATCAGCCCGTCTTATATGAATCTCCGAAATTGCATGCCAAGAGTCGGAAAATGCATATTTATTCACATTACTCCACCATGTGAGCGCATTGTAATCTACCATTCTTTGAGCAAAAACGCCACCGGAGAATAATAAAAGTAACGAAAATATAATTCTCACATGTTTCACGGCGGCAAAGAAAAAACAAAAATGCTTTTTTCAATGTAACTTCGGTATTCGTTTTTTACCTCCAGCCGCCTCCCAACGCCCGATACAGATTTATTTTTGCCTCTAATTGTTTTAAATGAATTTCTATCAATTCCAATTTAGCATCCAACACTTCCCGTTGCGTAAGCAAAACCTCTCCGTAATCTGCTCTTGCCCACCTAAATAAACTATTGGAAATATCTACGGATTCATCTAACACCTCCACTTGTTGTTTTTTGAATTTATATGATTCCATATAATTTTGAATCTTAGCCAATTGATTTAACACATCGGTATATGCTTGTACCAGTGTTTGTTCATATTTATATGCAGCTTGAATTTGTTTGGCATTGGCAGACAAATAATAGGCTTTGATGGCATTTCGGTTTACCAAAGGAGCCACAATATCACCGGCTAAGTTATACATTACGGAAGCCGGGTTTACTAATAGTCCGGGCTTAAAAGCATTAAACCCTAATCCTGCACTAATTCCCAATGACGGGAAAAAGTTGGCTCTTGCAGATTTTACATCCAATTTAGCTGCTTGCAACATATATTCGGCTTGTCTGACATCAGGCCGGTTAAGAAGTAATTGTGAAGGAACTCCTTGTGATAGAGTATCCAGATTTATTTGAAAAAACAACTCTGCATTGCGGGGAATTGGTTTGGGATACCGCCCCGTAAGAAAATTAATTTTATTTTCCGTTTCAACAATTTGTTGTTTGGTTTGATAAATTAAACTCTTAGTATCCAAAAATTGAGCTCTAAAACGATTGACCGCAAGTTGTGTTACTTGTCCGGCTTTTTTTCGTTGTTCCATTACTTTTAAAGCTCTTCTTTGTATCTGTGCATTGGTTTCCAATATTTTCAAACGGTTGTCCAATGCTAATAACTCATAGTAATTTTCGGCTATTTCCGCCACAAGTTGAGTTATTAAAAAATTTCTTCCTTCAACGGTTGCCATATACCGCATTACTGCCGCTTGTTTGGCATTTCTCAGTTTTTTCCAAATATCCACTTCCCAATGGGCTACTGCAGCTAACGCATAATTGGAAAAAGGAGTGGGAAACGGGGCTTCTTCCGTAATGTTCAATTCTCTTTCTACAGCTCCGTTTCGTGTATATTCTCCTACCTTGTCCAACTCCGATACCGCCCCAATGTTTACAAACGGTAAGTATTCACCCTTTTTTTCTCGAATTTCGTTTTTGGCAATAATTAGTTCCTGTAATACAATATTTAACTCCTGATTATTTTGGAGAGCCGTATCTATCAATCCGTTTAAAACCGGATCGGCAAAAAAGTTTTTCCATTTTATGTAAGCAATAGAAGTTGTATCATCTGAAAGAGCATACCCGTATTTATTGGGAATATTTTTGTTTACATCTTTTGATACAATATGCGGTATTATACAAGATGACCACCAAATCGATACAGAAACTATAATGATGATATATCTGAAATTTTTCATAATCGTTTTACTTTTTATGGTTTTCCCATTCTTCTCTGTACATTTCTTCGGAAACCGGTTCGTCGGTTTCATCTTTCAACAGTTTTCTTCCGTCTGCCATCTTACCGAAAATGTAAAATAAACCGGGAATAAACAGCACTCCTATTACGGTTCCTATAATCATACCTCCCATGGCTGAACTACCGATGGTTTTATTACCTACCGCTCCCGCTCCATGAGAAAGTACCAACGGTATCAATCCTGCCACAAAGGCAAAAGAAGTCATCAATATAGGACGGAAACGGGCTTTTGCTCCTTCTAAAGTGGCTTTAAATACAGATAATCCTTGTCGTCTTTTTTGAATGGCAAACTCTACAATCAACACGGCATTTTTTCCGAGAAGTCCCACCAACATAATTAACCCTACTTGGGCATACACATCGTTTGCCAGTCCGAATAAATCCAAAAACAAGAAAGAACCGAAAACACCGATAGGCAAAGATAAAAGCACCGCCAACGGAATAATGAAACTTTCATATTGAGCCGCCAACACCAAATACACAAATGCCAGCACTATTAAGAAAATATACAATGCTTCATTACCGCGGCGAGCCTCATCGTAAGAAAGTCCCTCCCAAGCAATATCATAGCCTTTGGGTAAGGTTTCTTTGGCTACTTCTTTAATGGCGTCAATAGCATCGGCAGTAGTGTATCCTTTTGCAGGTAACCCTCTAATTACAGCAGAGTTGTAGAGATTATACCGCGTAATTTCGTTAGGTCCTAATGTTTTTTTCAAAGTTACAAATGCAGAATACGGTACCATTTCCCCTTTTTCGTTTTTCACAAATAATCGATTTAAATCAGAAGGAAATCGTCTAAATTCCGGATCGGACTGCACATACACTTTAAAAAACCTTCCAAAACGAATAAATCCTTGTTCGTAAGTACTTCCAATCAATATGTTAAGCGCTTCCATTGCCTTTCCTACCGAAACGCCCTTTTGCATGGCTTTTTGATTATCCACAACCAGCTCATATTGAGGATAATTGGCAGCAAAAAAGGTAAATAATCCCGTGAGTTCTTTCCGTTCTTTTAAAGCTTGCATAAATTGTTTGGTAATCTTATCAAATTTTTGATAATCCACTTCAGGGTTTTTATCGAGCAAGCGCAAAGAAAAACCCGCGGAAGAACCGAATCCCGGCACAGCAGGCGGTTCAAAGTATTCTATAATAGCGCCGAAGTCTTTGGTTTTTTCTTCCAACTCTTCCATTACTTCTCTTACATCTCTTTTTCTATGTGCCCATTTTTTGAGGTTTATTAAGCATGTACCGGCATTAGAGCCTCTACCTTCCGTCATAATTTCATAACCGGCTAAGGATGCTACGGATTCTACTTCAGGTATTTCCATAGCTATTTTCTGAAGTTCGCGAGCCACTCTGTTGGTTTCTTCCAGGGTAGAACCCGGTGGCGTTTGAATGATTGCGTAGATAGTTCCTTGGTCTTCATTCGGAATAAATCCGGCAGGAATTCTTTTACTTTCAAATATTATTCCTGCTATAAAGAGTAAAATAATCAATACCGTAAATCCTCTTCGGGCAATAAGTCGTTTTAACAAATTGGTATATCTTCCGGTAACACCATCAAACCATTTGTTAAATTTATCTAAAAACCAAGTAAATGGATTTTTCTTTTTCGGTTGATTATGCGTGTTTTTAAGTATCATGGCACTTAACACGGGGGTTAAAGTAAGAGCTACCAATGCCGAGATAATAATACTGCTTGCCATTGTAATGGAAAACTGACGGTAAAACACTCCAACCGGTCCTGACAAAAAAGTAATGGGAACAAACACGGAAACCATAATCAAAGTAATAGCAATAATTGCCCCCCCTATTTCTCCCATTACCTTTTGAACTGCCTGATAAGGCGACAAATGTTCCTGTTCCATTTTTGCATGAACAGCTTCAACCACTACAATGGCATCATCTACCACAATACCAATGGCAAGCACTAATGCAAACAAGGTAATGAGGTTTATAGATAAGCCTAACAAGTTCATTACAAAGAATGCTCCGATAAGCGATACCGGAACTGCCAGTATAGGAACTAAAGTAGAACGTACATCGCCCAAAAACAATAATACAACCAAGGCTACTAAAATAAAGGCGTCTCGAAGTGTATGAATAACCGATTCGATAGACGCATCAAGGAAATTGGATACATCATAACTGATTTGGTAATCTACTCCGGGAGGAAAATCTTTCTTCAACTCTTTCAGTTTCTCTTTTATATTGTCTATCACTTCACTGGCGTTACTTCCATAGGTTTGTTTCAACACAATGGCTGCCGAAGGTTTTCCGTTTAAATTGGAATAGATGTCAAAAAATTCACTTCCCAATTCTATTCTGGCAATGTCTTTCAACCGCAACATCTCGCCATCTTCATTGGCTCTAATAATAATGTTTCCGTATTCTTCCGGTTTATTATATCTTCCTCTGTAGGTAAGCACATATTCTTTGGATTGAGCTTGAATTCCGGAGCTTCTTCCCAAACGCCCCGGGCGGGCTATTAAACTTTGTTCTGCCATGGCATCCATTACTTCTTCTACGGAAACCTTGTATGCCCTCATTTTTTCCACATTCAACCAAACACGCATAGCATATTGACGACTACCCAATATTTTAGCACGAGCCACTCCCGGGATTCGCCTCAATTCGGGTATCATATATACATTGGCATAATTGTAAAGGAATTTTTCGTCTAACTCTTCATCCTCGCTGTAAAGGTTTACATACATCAACATACTGGGTTGAATGGGCATTACGGTAATTCCTTCCATGTTTACCAACTGAGGAAGCAAAGGTTTTACCCTGTCCACTCTTAACTTTACCCGCATAGCCGCTACATTGGGGTCTGTTCCGGGTTCAAAAATCACTCTGATAGTTGCCTCTCCCGCACTTGTAGCGTCCGTGGCTATGTAACGCATGCCTTGCACACCGTTGAGTGAATTTTCAAGCGTAATGAGGGTGGATTTTACCAATACATCGGCACTGGAACCCGGAAAAGCCAAAAATATATTTACCGTAGTAGGAGCTATTTGTGGAAACTGAGTAATTGGAAGCTGGTTGATTGATAAAATTCCGGTAAATACAATAATAATGGAAACAACAATGGCTAAAGCAGGCCGTTTTATGACATTTTTAAACATAATTCTCGGTTTTTCTTATTCTGCATATAATTCTAAGTTGGAAAAAACTTCCTCCGGTTCAATAAATTCCACTTCGATAGTGTCTCCGTCATTGATTTTACGCAGACCTTCCAACACGATTTTATCAGAGGGCTGTAACCCTTTGGTAATTGAGAAAATATGGGGCCACTCCGCTCCTATTGATACGTGTCGTGCTTGCACCCTATGATGGTCATCCACTACATATACATAATCTTTATCTAAAACTTGAAATGTGGATTTTTGAGGAATCAAAAGAGCTTTTTTAACCGGCACTTCCAACAAAATATTACCGGTTTCTCCGTGACGTATCAACCTGTCGGGGTTAGGAAATGTTGCTCTAAAAGCAATATTTCCCGTTTCGGTATTAAAATCGGCTTCTATGGCACTGATGTGTCCTTTTTGATTAAATATTGTTCCATCTGCCATTTCAAAATATACGGGAACAATACTATCGTTTTTTACCATTTTTTTATACCTGAGATACTCTACCTCCGGCACGTTAAAATAAATCCATAAGGTGTTTACATCCGATAAACTGGTCAGCAATTCGCCTTCTTCTACCAAACTTCCCTTCCGTACATGAAATTTATCCATAAAACCTGAGAATGGCGCCCTGATTTCCGTAAATTGAATATGTGCCAACATAACATTAAGTTCTGCCTTGGCTTTTTCCCATTCTGCTTTTGCCAACTGCAATTCTACCGGAGACACTATGTTGCTATCGGCAAGTGCTTTTGTGTTTTGGTATTTGATTTCTTTTAACCTCACCTCAGCTTGAGCTTGCTTCAATTCTGCCTGATACACGATAGGTAGAAGTCTGAACATTAGTTGTCCTTCTTGCACATATTGCCCCTCATCCACATATATTTCTTCCAAATAACCTTCTTCTATGGCTCTCAACTCTATATGTTGATGAGCTTTTACCACTCCCACATATTTTTGAAAATAAGAAGTATCTTTTACTATGGGTTGTGTAATTTTAATTACGGGTTCTTCTTCATGTTTTTCATGATGATGACAGCTCATCAACATCATTGAAAAAATCGCAATTCCAACTAATGCACAAACTTTTTGTTTCATAATATAACTTATTGCTTAAACTTAAATTAAAGAAAGTCAAGGATTGACAAAAACATTACTGCAAAAGCCATTTTAAATGTGCTTTTGCAAGAGAAAAGAAAAGTTACGAACAAATTCTCAATTGACTGAAAAGCAGAAACTTTT
>CAZLMS010000051.1:0-10638 GCA_964560645.1 uncultured Flavobacteriales bacterium
GTTCTATACACTTACTCTCATCCACATCACATATAGAAACAAGTTCTGCTTTTTCTTCCGCATCTATTACAGCCACATGTCTTTTACCAATATTCCCACATCCGACAACCGCAAATTTTATTTTTTTCATAAACTGATTTTTATGCAAAGAAACAGTATTTTTCTTGATTTATCCACTCGCCAACCTGTCTTTTATCTTTTTCATAAAATCCGAAGCATAAACAAAATCGTTGAGATGAGGATCGGAAGCTCGGAGAATTTCTTCGCTATTACCTCTCCATTTAATTCGTCCTTTATATACAAACAATATATGGTCTCCTATTTCCAATACGGAGTTCATATCGTGGGTAACTACCAGCGTGGTGATGTTATATTCTTGAGTAATTTCATGAATAAGCCGGTCTATTATTACAGAGGTTTGGGGGTCTAACCCGGAGTTTGGCTCGTCGCAAAACAAGTATTTGGGATTCATACTAATGGCTCGGGCAATTCCTACTCTTTTTTTCATTCCCCCGCTCAACTCCGAAGGCATTAGATGATTAACATTCGGCAAGTTTACCCGCTCTAAGCAAAAGTCCACCCGTTTTTGCATTTCTTTCTCTGTCATATTAGAAAGCATCCGTAAAGGGAACTTTACATTTTCTTCTACGTTAAGCGAATCGAACAAGGCTGCTCCTTGAAACAAAAATCCGATTTCTTTTCTAATTTCTTTCTTTTGTTTCTCGTTGAGAGACAGAAAATCTCGTCCGTCGAAAAGAATTTTTCCGGTTTCGGGCGTATGCAATCCTACGATGCATTTAATAAGCGTTGTTTTTCCCGACCCGCTGGCGCCGATTATCAAACTGGATTTTCCGGCTTCAAATACGGCGTTTATATCCGTAAGCACCTGCTTGCCTGAAAAAGATTTATTTAATCCTACGACTTCTATCAAACCAAAAGAATTTGGGTAATTACATAATTGGCTATCAAAATCACAATACTGCTATATACCACGCCTTTGGTGCTGGAACGACCTACCTCCAAAGCCCCTCCACGGGTAAAATAACCGTGAAATGCCGGTACCGAGGCTATAATAAAGGCAAAAACCACTGTTTTTATCAATGCATAAGTAACCGTAAAGGGGTCAAAGTCGTATTGTATTCCATATATAAAGTCGTCGTAACTGATAATTCCCGACAAAACTCCTGCCATCAAGCCTCCGCTGATTCCCAAAAACATGCTTATTACGATTAGAAACGGATTGATAAAAATACATGCCATAATTTTAGGCAAAACCAAATATGCCGAGGAGTTTATTCCCATAATTTCCAATGCATCTATTTGTTCGGTAACTCTCATGGTGCCTATTTCGGAGGCTATGCTTGAGCCTACTTTTCCGGCTAAAATGAGTGCTATAATGGTAGGTGAAAATTCTAAGACTACCGATTGGCGGGTTGCATAACCAACAGTGTATAAAGGGATAAACGGACTGTCTATATTGCTGGCTGTTTGTATGGTAATAACCGCTCCCATGAAAACGGATATAATGGCAATAATTCCCAACGAATTGATTCCAAGATTAAAAATTTCTTTTACAAACCGGTGGTAATAGATTTTTGTTTTTTCGGGGCGGGAAAATACTCTGGAAAGAAAGATGAAATATGCGCCTATGTTTTCAATGGTTTTCATGAACAAAGCGATTATCGAGGGGGTAAAGTTAAAAAAACAACGTTTATCCCAACATTTTTAGCATATTGATTTCTTCTCGGGTTAGGAAGCGCCATTTTCCTCTGGGCAATTTCTTTTTGGTTAATCCGGCAAAATATACACGGTCCAGTTTTACGACTTTATATCCCAACGCCTCAAACATTCGACGAACAGCCCGGTTTTTTCCGGAATGAAGTTCTATGCCGATTTCTTTTTGGTTGTCTTTGCCTTCTACATATTCGGCTTTGTCGGCTTTAATGATTCCCACTTCAGTTTCTACGCCTTGAAGCATTTTAATCAAATCCTCTTTTTTTACCTTTTTGTTGGTTACTACATGATAGATTTTTTTTACTCCGTGTCGAGGGTGGGTGAGTTTCATGGTTAAATCGCCGTCGTTTGTGAGCAAAAGCAAGCCGGTAGTATCTTTATCCAAGCGCCCTACGGGATACACTCGTTCTTTGCATGCTCCTTTGATAATGTCCATAACAGTTATTCTTCGTTGGGGGTCTTTTACGGTGGTAACTACGTTTTTAGGCTTGTTGAGCAAAATATACACGGGTTTTTCGTTTTTAATAAGCTCTCCGGCAAAACGAACCTCATCATCGGGTTTTACTTTTACGCCAAGTTCTTTTACCACTTTGCCGTTTACGGTTACCAATCCGTTTTGAATATATTCATCTGCTTCGCGACGGGAACATATTCCCGAATTGGCAATGTATTTATTTAAACGAATAGCATCGTCTTTTTTAATTGTATCGGGTTTCGGTGTAAGCTTTTTAATTCTTTTTTTCGGGGAAAAGCTTCGTTTGTTGCCGTGGTTTTTATTTTTCATTTTTATTACGGTTGAAAAGCATCTTTGATATGTTGTATATCATAATGATTGTTGCGTTTTATGACAGATACTACATCGAATCTTATTTCCAAGTGCGTGTTTTCACGCTCCACATAATTATTCGCTAAACGAATGAGGTTTTGTTGTTTGGCTTTGGTAACTGCTTCGTATGGTTTTTGAAAATAATCGGTGCTTCTGGTTTTTACTTCTACAAAGATAAGGTAATTGTCTTTAGTGCAAATAATATCGGCTTCGTCTTTACCGATTCGATAATTTAAATGAAGAATGGTGTATTGGTTGTTTTCAAGAAATTCTACTGCTTTTTGCTCTCCTTGCTTTCCAACGGAAATATGATTGCTCATATATTTTTACCACTGTTCTATTTCTTTCTTAAATCGTTCTACAAATTTATTTTCTTTTTCGGAAAAAGGCGGAAAAGCTTCTGCAATAGCTACGGCAGTTTGCATAAATGCTTGTTTTAACTCGGGCGTAAGTTTTATTCTTCCGAGCTTCATGTTTTTAAGCCCCTCATTCATAAACCAGTCGGCATCAGTTAAATGGTCGTGTTCCAAAATTTGAAAAATAATTTCGGCATAATCGGCATCTCCCCAGTGCGGAGCAAGTTGTTTTTCTACAATTTCAATTAATTTTTTCTCTTCTTCTTTTTGAACTTTCCCGTCTGCCATGGCAATAGCGTATGCCACTTGTCCGAAGCCGTAAAATAAGTATTGTGCTGCATCCATATTTTTTTGTTTTTTACAAACTTAATAACTTTTTCCGAAAAAAAGACACTGATAGTTGTCATTCTTTAAAAACCGCCATGAAAAGTTTCATCGGCATAAAAATATTTTTAACTTCGCCGATAATATAAATCACTAAAAAATGAGTTTACTTTCAGTTTTACTGTATTCTCCCGGCGCTCCGGAAATTATTATTATATTGGTAATTATCTTGTTGTTGTTCGGAGGAAAAAAAATTCCGGAACTTATGAGAGGCTTGGGAAAGGGGATGAAAGAGTTTAAAGACGCATCGAAAGGAGTGGACGAATCTAACGACAAACCTGCCGAAAAGTAATAGCTTGCCTTCTTTGTTTTAAACTTTTTAAAAATTATTGTTTTTTCTTTCCCGTATTTGTGCAACTAAATTGCAAAAGTGTTACATTTGCAACAGGGTTGCATGAATAAGTTTATTCGACATATTTTTATTGACAAGTTAGGAATGGCTGTTTCTATGGTTTGCGCCATTCATTGTTTTACGTTTCCCGTAATTTTGTCTGCAAGTTCTATTATGGCGGGAAGTGCAAGTTTTTTGGTTTTGAACGAAACGTTTGAAAAATTTATGTGGGTTTTAAGTTTTTCGCTGGCTTTTGTTTCGTTTAAAAACTCGGCGTTCAAAAACCGGTATTATTTTCCGATATTGTTATATGGATTAAGTATTTGCCTATTTATTGTTCACAAAATGTTTTTTCCTGAAAATCATCAATTTTTAATGCCTTTGGTGGGATTCCTGCTGGTGGCTGCTCATTGGGTTAATTTTCGTCTCATTCAAAAAAATTCCCAATGTAAAGTATAAGCTGTTTATATACTCTTTATTACCTGATATTGTTTTCAATAGCAAACTTAACCAGCTCTGCGGTATTATTCAACCGTAATTTTTTACTCAGTCGAGATTTATAGGTGCTGACTGTTTTCACGCTTAAACATATTTTCTCGGCAATTTCAGTAACCGACAATCCGTTTGCCAACATTTGCAATATTTGGAATTCTCTGTCGCTCAATGAATCCACCAAGTTTTCCTCTTGCGATTGCATAGAATTGATTAAAGAATCGGCTTGCTCGGGTAAAACATATTTTCTTCCCGACAACACAGTTTTTAATGCTTCTATCAAGAGGTCGGGGGCGCTGTCTTTAGTAAGATAAGCCGATGCGCCGGACTTAAAAGCTCGTATGGCATACTGCTCTTCGGTGTAAACACTAAGCATAATTACCGGTATTTGAGGATATTGCGTTTTCAAATCTTTCAGAGCTTCCAATCCCGACTTTCCCGGCATGGATATGTCCAAAATAATTACATCCACTTGATTTTGAGATAGTTTTTTCATTAAATCATTGACATTTGTTGCTTCTATTACATACGTATTATTATAGTCTTGAAGCAGTTGCTTCAAGCCTGCCCTGATTAGTGTATGATCATCCGCTATTAAGACTCTTAACATAACTATATTGGTATATTTACAATAATTTCCGTTCCTTTTTGCGGCATGGAGTTAATTTTTAAACGCCCTCCCACACTCAATACTCTTTCACGAATACCTATAATTCCGTTCCCGAAAAGTGTGGATACGTCTTGTTGTTTAAACCCTGTTCCGTCGTCTTGAACAATCATCAAAAGTTTATTGTTTAATCTGTTAATATTCACCACCGCATGAGTAGCCCCCGAATGTTTATATATATTGGTTAAACATTCTTGTAAAACCCTGTATATGACTATTTTTTGGTTTTCATTTAAATCGCTTTCTTCTATATTCAGATTGCTTGTTACGGGAATCTCGGTTTTTTGTTCAAATTGTTGAATTAACCATTGCAGCGCGGCTACCAACCCTATTTTATCTAAAATAGCAGGGCGTAAGTTTGTACTAATATTTCGCAAACTGTCTAACGTATATTGGGTAAGTTCTTTTATTGATTCGGCTTTGGTGGAAAGGTGGTGATTTTCTTTATCCAGTTTTTTGTGCAATTGATGAATTTCTATCTTCAATGCGGTTAACAGCTGCCCTATTTCATCGTGTAATTCGGCGGCCAATTTTTTGAGTTGCTTTTCGGAAGAATCCGTAAGCATTTTGGAAACTCTCTGAAGTTCATGGTTGGTTTTTCTTAATTCCTGTTCGGCATAATACCTTTTGGAAATATCACGCATGTTTAAAATAATGCATTCTTCCTGATTGTAAATAATGGGGCTTACCGTAATTTCTACCGGAATGGAAATGCCTTTATGATTGGTGGCAAAACTTTCCAACCGAAACTTCTTGCGTTGAACAAAGTTTTCAAAATTGGAAAGAACTTTACTTCTATGATGAAGCGGCACAAATTCGATAAAGTTTTTTCCGACAATTTTTTCTTTAGGTAACCCGTGAAACTCGCAGCCCTTTTCATTTACATCCAGGATAACGCCGTTCATATTTTCAATAAAAACGGCATCGGGCGAAGCGTTGAATATGGCGTTGAATTTTGCTTCGCCCGATGCCGGTACTACTTTTTTTTCATCGTCCATGTTTTATTTTACGAGGATTACTTATTTTGGTTATCATTATATACCATGGTTTTTTCCATAATTTTTTCACAATATGCCACTGCTTGTTCGGTAGGGATTCGCTTTTCGTTAATATATGCGGTTACATATACATTGCATCCGCCGTTTTTAAGTATTTGTTTACGAAAAGCTACTGCCTGTTCATAAGTCATAAATTTACCCGCAATAAAACTTACGTCTCCCGTTTCGGTTTCTACTGTTCCGAAGTATCGCTCTTTTTTCATCAGCTGAATCGTATTATCATCTACATCTTTATCAGCTTGTACGGAAAAGTAGAGATGCTTTTGATAAGTCAGCAGGTCGAGTAATGCGTTTAATTCTTCCACCGACATGGTTTCTTCTTTTATGCCTTCATAAGCCGCATCATATTTATTATGATTATTGGCAAGTGCCAAAGCATCTTCCATGGACACTCTTCTTTTTCTGAAATACCCGTAAATTTCAGCATTTTTAAAACCTTGTTGAACAACAATTTGTCGATACATTTCCGCAGTTTTGAATTTTTTAAACTGCCCTAAATGGTATTCAAAAATGCCTTCTTCTTTTATTTCTTTTTGAATTAAATCGAAGTTTTTTAAAAATCCCGGTGGCAAATCCTTACTTGTTTTTACCACCACTTGGAAAGTTACCGTATTAGGTAGCGCTCTGTTGTAGGTTTCTAATCCTGCAAAAGTTTTTTTGAGGAGAAACACCATTAAAATTATCAGAGCAAAATTGAGTAGATGTTTTGTTTTCATGGCTGTAGATTTTATTGGTTAAACATTTTTTTGGTTTTTTGTATTGTTCTTAGTTTTTTATTCGGATTTAAACCTGTGTTTGTTTGGGTTTTTATTAGGAATATCTATACAAACCATGTAGGATTTTTCGGTTGGTTTTTGTAAGATTTTTCCTACACGCTCTACTTTCATCAATGACAAATATCAGTAGATGCTATGATTTGCGTCAAGTGCTTAGAACAAGAAGTTACTGTAATTTGTTGGAAAAAGTCATGGAAGTAATATTTATACTGATAGGTGCAAGCATGATAGTGGCTCTGATTTTTCTCGGAGCTTTTATTTGGGCAGTAAAAAACGGGCAATATGAAGATGATTACACGCCGTCGGTAAGAGTTTTGTTTGACGATAAAAAAGCAAAAGATACTACAAATCAATCATAAAAATAAATAAAGCTATGGAACCGGAAAAATTTAATTATGACAACAAAATCGTAAAGTTGTTTCTTCAAGCAACGGTTTTTTGGGGAATCATTGGAATGACGGTTGGCTTGTTGGCAGCCTTCCAACTGGTTTTTCCTTCATTGAACTTTGGTGTTGAATATACGGTATTTAGCCGGATAAGACCATTACACACCAATGCGGTTATTTTCGCTTTTGTGGGGAACGGGATTTTTGCCGGAGTTTATTATTCGATGCAAAGGTTATTAAAAACACGGATGTATTCTGATATTTTAAGCCGTATAAATTTCTGGGGATGGCAAATAATAATTCTGGCTGCTGCACTTACTCTGCCTCTGGGAATTACCACAGGGAAAGAATATGCAGAGTTGGAATGGCCTATTGATATTGCTATTACTCTTCTTTGGGTTGTTTTCGGCTGGAATATGTTTGCTACTATTCTGATTAGACGCGAACGACATCTTTATACGGCTATTTGGTTTTATATCGCCACTTTTGTAACAGTGGCAATGCTTCACATTGTAAATTCTTTTGAATTACCGGTTTCTTTTCTAAAGAGCTATTCTTGGTATGCCGGAGTTCAAGATGCGCTGGTCCAATGGTGGTACGGACATAATGCCGTAGCTTTTTTCCTTACCACTCCTTATTTGGGGTTAATGTATTATTTTGTGCCAAAAGCATCGGGCAGACCTATTTATTCTTATCGTTTATCAATTATTCACTTTTGGGCTTTGATATTCATTTACATTTGGGCAGGACCGCATCATTTGCTCTATACTGCTCTTCCCGACTGGGCACAATCTCTGGGAACAGTATTTTCCGTAATGCTCATTGCTCCTTCATGGGGTGGTATGTTAAACGGTTTACTCACCTTGCGAGGTGCATGGGATAAGGTTCGCAACTCCCCCGAATTAAAGTTTCTGGTGGTTGCCGTAACTGCTTATGGTATGGCAACTTTTGAAGGACCAATGCTTTCCTTAAAAAATGTAAATGCCATTAGCCACTTTACCGACTGGACTATTGCACATGTACACATCGGAGGGTTGGGATGGAACGGCTTTTTAACCTTCGGGATGCTCTATTACCTTGTTCCGAAAATGTGGAATACCAATTTATATTCAAGAAAACTGGCTGATGCTCATTTCTGGATTGGAACTTTGGGAATTCTGTTTTATGCCATTCCAATGTATTGGGCAGGGTTCACGCAAAGTTTAATGTGGAAACAATTTACTTCCGAGGGATTATTGGCTTATCCAAATTTCTTGGAAACCGTTACACAAATAAAACCGATGTATGCCTTGCGTGCATTTGGCGGAAGTCTTTATCTGGCCGGCGCTTTGATTATGGTTTACAATCTTGTAAAAACCGCCAAATCAGGACAATTTACAGAAGAAGAAAGTGCCGAAGCCCTTCCTTTAAAACCCGTGTATGTGCCTCATGCTAAAGAATACTGGCATCGTTGGATTGAAAGACGTCCCGTACAAATGTTAATTTTAAGTCTTGTTTTAGTAAGCATCGGCGGAATTTTTGAAATTATTCCAACTTTTCTTATTAAATCTAACGTGCCTACCATAGAAGCCGTAGTGCCTTACACACCTTTAGAATTAGAAGGTCGGGACATTTATATTGCCGAAGGATGTTATAATTGTCATTCTCAAATGATTCGTCCGTTCCGCTCGGAAACCGAAAGATACGGAGAATATTCCAAAGCCGGGGAATTTGTATATGACCATCCTTTCCAATGGGGTAGTAAACGTACCGGTCCGGACTTGGCAAGGGAAGGTTCCATGAAGTTGAAAAAACCCAATTCTTGGCACTTTAATCACATGCTAGACCCCGAAAGTATGTCGCCAAACTCTATTATGCCGCCTTATCCGTGGTTGTTTGAACAAGAGGTGGACACCTCTATGACCGCTGCCAAAATACAAGCCATGCGTAAGCTCGGCGTTCCATATCCTGAGGGTTATGAAGCTCGTGCCGTAGCTGATTTGATGAAAGATGCAAATGCCATTGTAGAAGATTTGAAAAAAGGCGGATATGAAATTCAACCTACCAAAAAAATTGTTGCACTTATTGCTTACCTGCAAAAGTTAGGTCGAGACATTGAAGTAAATAATACACAAACTGCCGAAAAATAAAAAATCATGTTAAAGTTTATCAAACATCATTTGGAAACCATTACGGGAATAGAAATTTTCCCGCTCATTTCCTTTATTATATTCTTCTTATTCTTCGTAATAGTTACTTTACTGGTATTCAAAAAAGACAAAAAATTTATAGAACACATGCGAAACTTGCCATTGGATAATGATTAAAAAACTAATTTACAATGAAAGCAAAAAAAGTAAATATCGCTAAATGGTTATGGGCTATAGCCCTCACCATCAACACTACAGCTATAGCATGGGCGGAAACACCCGAAGTTACAGAAACTCAATCTGCTTTTAACGACAAAGACCTGGTTCTATGGACGTTAAGCGGGGCGCTTCTTATTCAGCTCATTATCATATACATGCTTACCAACGCATCCTCTTTGCTGCTTAAAATTAGTAAAGACAAAACTCCTGTTTTAATCGGTGCTTTTTTGTTAACATCTGTTCAGGTATTCGGCGCTAATGAGAATAATTCTTACATGTGGGATTATGAAAGTTTATATACACTGCTTATCATTGCCAATATTTTCTTGTTACTTATAAATATCTATGTCATAAGCGTTCAAAAAAAGCTCATTAAGATTTTAAGCGGTATAGAGGAAAAAGAAGAAACATCTGCCTTGGACTCCATTACAAGTTCTTTGACGGATGCCGTTCCCTTGGAAAGAGAAGAAGAAATTTTGCTCGACCATGAATACGACGGTATCAGAGAATTGGATAACAACCTGCCGCCTTGGTGGAAGTATTTGTTTTATTTAACTATTGTTTTTAGCGTTATTTACCTTATGTATTACCACGTGCTCGGCTATGGCGACTTAATGATTGAAGAATATCAAAAAGAAATGGCTCAGGCAGAAAAAGAAAAGCAAGAAATGATGAAACTTATGGCTAACAGCATTGATGAAACCAATGTTACCCTACTTACCGATGAGTCTTCTATTAAAGAAGGAAAAGATATTTTTATGACCAACTGTGCCGCCTGCCACGGACAAAAAGGCGAAGGCGTTGTGGGTCCCAATCTCACCGATGCGTATTGGTTACACGGAGGAGGTATAAAAAACGTTTTTAAAACCATAAAATACGGTGTTCCGGCAAAAGGAATGATTGCGTGGGAATCTCAACTTTCACCGTCGCAAATTCAAAAAGTAGCCAGCTATGTACTATCTTTACAAGGAACCAATCCTCCCAACGGAAAAGCCCCGGAAGGCGAAATTTGGAAAGAAGAAGCCCCTGCCGAGAATCAGCCTGTTGTTCCTGCAGATTCAAGCGAAACAAAAACCGTCGGTGTAGATACTACAGCTACAGCAATGGTCAATTAAATAAGTATCTTTATTTTACAATTATGGAAACTTCTAATTCACCTATTACATCAACTGCCGACAATTCCTTCAGAGACCGCATCAGCACCGTTGACGAAAAAGGTAAACGAATATGGATTTACCCTAAAAAGCCGTTCGGAAAGTTTTACAGATGGCGCACTTATG
>CAZLMS010000052.1:0-10586 GCA_964560645.1 uncultured Flavobacteriales bacterium
CATCTATACGAGCCTCTTCACAGATATATGGATGTATGGATAACTCCGGATTCCATAGCTCCCAATGTTCCAAAAGAAAGAGTTCTGGCCGTTTCTTTAAACGAGAAAAACGAAATAATTTCGCCTGAAGGCGGCAGTTGGGAAGGTAACAGATTTCATTTCAAAACCCGAAGTTTCGGTCCTTATACTTTAATGGCAGATACCGTAAAACCGAGAGTGAAACCTTTTAACATTGTGCCTCACAGAGATATGTCAAACAGAAAAACCATAGAATTTACCATTTCCGACGGTTTGTCGGGAATTGAATCTTACCGTGCCGAGGTGGACGGAAAGTGGATTTTAATGGAATATGAATACAAAAAAAACCGGCTGACTCATTATTTAAGCGACGGCGTAATTACACCGGGCAATCATGAAATAAAAGTTACCGTAACAGACAAAGCGGGAAACGTAGCCGAATACTCGTTGCCGTTTAAATATTAAAATTAACGTGAGTTTTGTTTAAGCGAGAAATTACCTATACAATTTATCCGTTTTCGACGTTTATCAATAAAGCGCTTCCAACTCACCGGAAACAAAATCAGCTAATTGCTTGATATAGTCGTACTGAAAATTGAACTCTATACCGGCTGCTTGGTACACTTCGGCAATGGATTTAGTATATCCTAAACTCAAAGCGTTTTTATATTGCTCAACGGTTTGCCGGGGATTCTGCTTGTAGTTTTTCCACAATGCAATAGCTCCCAACTGGGCAATGGCATATTCGATATAATAAAAAGGCACTTCAAAAAGATGTAATTGATTTTGCCATGTAATTTTTCGATATTCCGGATAATCGGACCAATCTACTTCTCCTGTGTTAAACTCATCTAAAATATTTATCCAGGCAGTATAACGTTCTTCTACGGAATGTTTCGGATGGGCATAAATCCAATGTTGAAATTTATCTATAATAGCCACCCAAGGTAATACACTTAAAACAGTTTCCAATTGTTGTCTTTTGGCTCGTTTCAAATCTTCTTTATCCGGGAAAAACACTTCCCAATGCTCCATTGAAATAAGCTCCATTCCCATGGATGCCAATTCTGCAATTTCGGAGGTTAAACTCTTAAACTCCACATACTCCATGTTTCTCGTTAAAAACGAATGAATGGCATGTCCGCCTTCATGCAACATTGTTACCATATCGCGCATGGTGCCTACGGCATTCATATATATAAAAGGCACGCCTGTTTCGTAGAGCGGATAATTAAACCCTCCGGGAGCTTTCCCTTTTTTGGATTCCAAATCTAAATGTCCCATAGTATCCATAATGCGGATATAACGGGCAAAATCAGGGTCTATGCGGTTAAAACATTCAATGGTTTTATTTATCAGTTCACGAGCTTCATTGAAAGGATGAAGCGGTTCTTTGCCGGTGGGGTCAACTTGAGTGTCATAAGGTTTTAATGTGTCGAGTTTGAGTTGTTCTTTCCGGCGTTGATGGATTTTTTTATTGATAGGTACAATAATTTCCTTAATGCTTTCATGAAATTTATAACAATCTTCGGGGGTATAATCTAAGCGTCCGAGTTCATCAAAACGGTACAAAGTGTAATTTTCATAATCTGCATTTCGTGCCACTTGTGTTCTTAGTTCTATTAACTCGGTAAATAAAGTGTTTAGTTTACTGGATGCTTCCAAGCGTTTAGCAGATATTTTATCATATGCCTCTTTCCTGAAACTGCGGTCGGGTTGTTCCAAATAAGCATTGGCTTTGGGCATGGTAACTTCCTGACCGTTAATTTCTACGGTAAGCTGCCCGGTTATTGCCCCGTATTGTTGGGCTTTTTTTTCTATCTCGGTTTTAAGCGGAATGTTTTGTTCTCTGAAAATACGGATTCTTTTTTCGGCAAGCTTAACGGCAATTTTAAATTCCAGACCTAATTGTTTTGTAAAAGGGCTTTCCGTAAATTTTTTATCAAACTTGTAATTATATGACTCTGTTTTGGGAGATATTTCCGTGATAAAAAATTCAAATGATTTTCTCAATTCTTCATCGGCGGTGTTAATGTTCATTTTAATATACCGCCAAGCTAAATCTTCTTCCAACACCGACTCTAATTCCGATTTGTCTTTCAACCATTTTTTCAGGTCTTCTGCGGAAGTAATGTTTCTATGCAGTAAATCTTCAAAATAAGGTTGTATGGTTTCCCACGAATCTATTTGCAGGTTCGACGGCAAAAATTGCCGTGGAGGTTTGGTCAACACATTACTTTCACTCATCTTTCTTTTTACTTGCGGTTTTCTTTGATTTGGAAGCCGTTGTTTTTTTGGCTGTTTTTTCTGCTTTAGGCTTTTCGGATTTTTTAGCGGTTGTTTTTTTAGCCTCGGATTTTTTTGATGATGTGGTTTTTTTAGCCGGTTCGGCTTTCTTTTCTTTTGTTTTTTCCTCTTTTTCTTCCTTTTCTTCTTTTAAAATTCCTGCCGATAAAAGCTCATTGTACCATTTAAATACTTTTTTAATATCTGAATTATACACTCGGTCTTTATCGTAATTCGGCAATGCTTTCTCGAAATTCTCTTTGAGCATATTGATGTCGCTGAGATTTTCAAAAGTTTGGCCGTTTAAATTCTTAAAAATATTTTTAAAAACTTCTTTCAGCTCTACTTCTTCCGTATCTGTATAAATACGAATATCCGCCAGTGCACTTACTTGCTGGGAAGCATGTACCGGCATCCGTTTTTTGCTGTTCAGAGCTTCAACAATTAAGCCGTTTTTTGCTTGGGCTATTACTCTGTATAACCCCGGCTTGCCGCTTACGGAAATAATATCGTCTATGTTCATTGAGATATATTTTGTGCAGCAAACTTAATGAATATAAGAATTAAAGCTACGATGGAAACATTACATTTTTTATTTTTTTAGCCGGATATTAAGCATTTAAAAATTCAATTTTGTAATAAATATGACATTATTTGCGGGAATATTTTTCTACTTTTGTAAAAAAATAATAAAGTTATGGCACTAGAATTTACAGATCAAAATTTTGAAGAACAAGTACTTAAAGCAGACAAGCCTGTTTTAGTGGATTTTTGGGCAGTATGGTGTGGCCCTTGTAGAATGGTAGCTCCTATAATTGACGAGCTTTCTAAAGACTACGAAGGAAAAGCCTTAGTAGGTAAAGTGGATGTGGATAATAACCCCAACATTGCCACTAAATACGGTATTAGAAGTATTCCTACTATCGGATTGTTTAAAAACGGTGAAATGGTAGATAAAGTGATAGGAGCCGTGCCTAAACAAAAACTTGCTCAAATGCTTGATGCACATATCTGAAATTTTTTCTTTTTTTATTTTTCGTAAAAGCCTCGTTTTGAGGCTTTTTTTGTATTATTATTTCTATAAAAAATCGGATTTTTTCTATAAAAGTTGTATTTTAGTCGATGAATTAAAAAACACATGCTATGAAAACAGTGGTTTTATTCATCGCGATGTGCGTCGTCGTTAGAGTGTATAGCCAAAATATCGGCATTAACGACAATGGTACGGCACCAAACAGCAATGCCATTTTAGACGTAGATGTTTCTACTAATGATAAGGGTGTTTTAATCCCAAGACTAACAACCGCACAAAGAACGTCCATTGCAGGTTTAGGCGCAACCGAAGAAGGTTTAACGGTATATGACGAAACTACAAAAAGCTTTTGGTATTGGGATGGCTCGCAATGGATTGAAATTGCTACATCATTATCTGCCGGCAGTGGCGGTTGGGGATTACTCGGTAATGCAGGAACAACCTCAGGCACCAATTTTTTGGGAACAACAGATGCACAAGCATTAGATATACGAACCAATAACGTTATTCGCACCCGTATTACTACCAAAGGTCAAATAGAAGTTTTTAATACCGGACAATCTGTCTTTTTAGGAGAAGCTGCCGGGCAAAATGATAATTTGGCAACCAACAGAAATGTTTATGTGGGTTATTATGCAGGATACAGTAATACAGGCGGAGCTTTAAATACTGCTATAGGACATGAACCCATGCGTAACAGTACCGGCGGAAATTACAATACGGCGATTGGCAGACAAGCTCTTTATAATAATTCAACAGGAGATTGGAATACGGCAATTGGAGACCAAGCCTTACTTTCAAATACTGGCGGACATGCAAACGTAGCTGTCGGGAAACTGTCTTTATACAGCAACACATCGGGTAATTACAATGTAGCTATCGGTGTAAGACCTTTATATCAAAATACAAGTGGCGAATACAATATAGCACTGGGATATGATGCGCTAAGAAGCAATAATACCGGAGGAAGTAATGTGGCACTTGGACATAATGCTCTTTACATGAATGTAAATGCCAATTATAATATTGCATTAGGTCCAAATTCTTTGTATTCCAATAATTCGGGAGAGAATAACATTGCATTGGGCAGGTATGCTTTATACTCCAATGTAAACGGATACAGTAATATAGCTTTGGGAAAAGATGCGCAATATCAAAATAATGGAGGGTATTATAACATAGCAATAGGCACTGCTGCGCTTTATGCCAACATAAGCGGCATTAACAATGTAGCTATCGGGCATAATACATTGACAAATAACACTGCAAGCTATAATACAGCCGTAGGTAAACAAGCTTTATATAAAAACAGCACAGGAACAAGAAACACAGCCGTAGGATTTAATGCACTTTACGAAAATGCAACCGGCAACAACAATACTGCTTTGGGATACGGAGCATTTCAAACAAGTGCTAACTCCGGTTATACAAACAGCACGGCAATAGGATATAATGCACCTATGAATGCTTCAAATAAGGTTGTAGTAGGTAATTCTTCGGTAACAACAATTGGCGGTTATGCCAACTGGACAAATCTTTCTGACGGAAGATTTAAAATAAATGTACAAGAAAATGTTCACGGATTAGATTTTATTTTAAAATTACGTCCCGTAACCTATCAATTAGATATAAATAAATTGGCAGAGCATCTTCATACGCCGGACAGCTTACGATTGTTTGACTCAGAAAAACTTAAAGCCAAAGAAATACAATGTGGTTTTATTGCCCAAGAAGTGGAAAAAGCAGCACAAGAAGTAAATTTTAATTTTCACGGGATTGATAAACCAAAAAATCCAAACGATCACTACGGTTTACGTTATGCCGAGTTTGTTGTTCCTATTGTAAAAGCAATTCAAGAGCAACAAGAAATAATAACCAACCAACAAACAAATCTTGCCAAGCAACAAAAAGAGATAGAGCTTTTAAAAGAAAAAGTTGAAAAATTGGAAAAGTTATTGCAAAAACAGTAATTTCTATTATAGCCTTAGCATTATTCTTTAAAATTTTTGAACGAAGTCCCGCAGAATAAGAGAGCTAAAATCAGCGAAAACGCAAAAAACACAAATTACGGTTGTATTTATTGGAAAATAGCTTATCTTTGCAAACCTTAAAATCAAAATTATGAATAGATACGAAACTGTTTTCATCATGACTCCCGTTTTGTCTGACAGTCAGACAAAGGAAACAGTTGAAAAATTCAAGAACTTCCTTAAAAAAGGAGGAGCAAAAATCGTGCATGAAGAAAATTGGGGAATGCGTAAATTGGCATATCCCATTCAGAAAAAACAAAACGGTTTTTACTATCTTATTGAATTTGAAGCTGAGGGGGCGCTCATTAGCAAACTCGAAACAGAGTTTAGAAGAGACGAAAGAATTATTCGTTTCTTAACCGTAAAATTAGATAAATACGGTATAGAGTACGCAGAAAAAAGAAGAGCTAAACTTCAAAATCAAAACGCATAAAACCGATAAATAATGGCACAAAACGATATCAGATATCTAACACCGATAGATATTGAAATTAAAAAAGAAAAATTCTGTCGGTTTAAAAGATACGGAATTAAATACGTGGATTACAAAAATCCCGATTTCCTTCTCAAATTTGTAAACGAACAAGGAAAAATACTTCCCCGCAGAATTACGGGAACATCTTTAAAATATCAAAGAAAAGTAGCTCAAGCAGTTAAAAGAGCGCGTCATTTGGCATTGCTGCCTTATGTTACCGACCAACTAAAATAAATACAGCTATGGAAGTAATATTAAAAAGAGATATACCCAAACTCGGACACAAAGACGAGCTGGTAACCGTAAAAGACGGATACGGAAGGAATTTTCTTATCCCTAAGGGTTATGCGGAATTAGCTACACCATCCAGAAAAAAAATGCACGAAGAAATGCTTCGTCAAAGAGCTCATAAAGAGCAAAAAATTAAAGAAGAAGCATTGAAAACTGCCAATGAATTGAAAAAGATGGCAGTGAAAGTAGCTGCCAAGGTAGGAGCCAACGGTAAAATATTCGGTTCCGTAAATGCCGTGCAATTGGCGGAAGCTATCGATAAATTAGGTTTTAAAGTAGATAGAAAAAACATTACCATTAAAGAAGAACCTATCAAGCAAATCGGTATTTACGAAGCCGAAATTAAATTCCATAAAGACGTGGTTGAAACCATTAAATTTGAAGTGGTTGAAGGTTAATGAAACCCGAAATATAATACACGAAAAAGACGTCCTTATGGCGTCTTTTTTTATTTTTTAACCCTGAAAAAACTATAGCTATGTTGTTCGATTTAGACATGATTAAAAAAGTTTATGAGCGATACCCCGAGCGAATTGCTGCGGCAAGAAAAGTGCTAAACAGACCAATGACTTTAGCCGAAAAAATACTCTACGCTCATCTTTGGGAAGGTAAAGCTACCAAAGCATACGAAAGAGGAAAAGATTACGTGGATTTTGCTCCCGACCGTGTAGCCATGCAAGACGCTACCGCTCAGATGGCACTCTTACAATTTATGATGGCAGGAAAAGATAAAGTTGCCGTTCCTTCCACCGTACATTGCGACCACCTTATTCAAGCCCGAATAGGAGCCGATAAAGACTTACAAGAAGCATTAAATAAAAACAACGAAGTATATAACTTTTTAGAATCTGTTTCAAACAAATACGGAATCGGTTTTTGGAAACCCGGAGCGGGAATTATTCATCAGGTAATTTTGGAAAACTATGCTTTTCCCGGTGGGATGATGATTGGAACCGACTCGCATACCGTAAATGCCGGCGGACTGGGAATGGTAGCCATAGGTGTGGGTGGAGCCGATGCAGTAGATGTAATGGCAGGAATGCCGTGGGAACTCAGAATGCCTAAGCTGATTGGAGTAAAATTAACCGGAAAGCTAAACGGATGGACAGCCCCCAAAGATGTAATATTGAAAGTTGCAGGAATTCTTACCGTAAAAGGCGGTACGGGATATATTATCGAATATTTCGGAGAAGGCGCTAAGTCTTTGTCTGCTACAGGGAAAGGAACTATATGTAATATGGGAGCCGAAGTGGGAGCTACCACCTCTACTTTCGGATATGATGAAGCAATGGAGCGTTATTTAAAAGCTACCGGAAGAGAAGAAGTGGCAGAATTGGCTAATCAAATAAAAGAACATCTTACGGGTGACGAAGAAGTATATGCCAATCCGGAAAAATATTTCGATCAAGTGATTGAAATCAACTTATCTGAATTGGAACCCCATTTAAACGGGCCTTTTTCTCCCGATATTGCTACCCCGATTTCTCAAATGCACGAAAAAGCCACGCAAAATGATTGGCCCCTAAAAGTAGAATGGGGACTTATAGGATCGTGTACCAATTCTTCATACGAAGATTTATCAAGAGCAGCTTCCGTTGCCAAACAAGCACTAGAAAAAGGATTAAAAACCAAAGCAGAATTCGGTATCAACCCCGGTTCGGAGCAAGTAAGATATACCGCCGAAAGAGACGGCTTGTTAAAAATATTTGAAGATTTAAATGCTCGAATTTTTACAAATGCTTGCGGACCGTGTATCGGACAATGGGCAAGAGAAGATCATAAAGATGAAAAAAACACTATTGTACACTCTTTCAACAGAAATTTTGCTAAGCGGGCTGACGGAAACCCCAAAACTCATGCTTTTGTAGCATCGCCCGAAATGGTGGCAGCCATTGCCATTGCAGGGCGTTTGGATTTTAATCCCATTACCGATACTTTGACTAATGAAAAAGGCGAAGAAGTAAAACTCGATCCGCCTACCGGATATGAGCTGCCTCCTAAGGGATTTGAAGTAAAAGATTTGGGCTATCAAGCTCCTGCAGAAGACGGCAGTAAAGTGGAAGTGGTGGTAAAACCGGATTCTGAAAGATTACAATTACTTACCCCCTTCCCCGCATGGGACGGAAAAAATATTATGGGAGCCAAATTACTTATTAAGGTAAAAGGAAAATGTACTACCGACCATATATCTATGGCAGGACCTTGGTTACGGTATAGAGGACATTTGGATAATATTTCCAACAATACCCTTACGGGAGCTATCAATGCTTTTAACGACAAGGCGGGCATTGTTAAAAATGAATTGACCGGAGCTTACGAAGAAGTTCCTAAAGTAGCCAGAGCGTACAAAGCAGCGGGAATCCCCTCTGTGGTGGTAGGAGATCATAACTACGGTGAAGGTTCTTCGAGAGAACACGCTGCAATGCAACCTCGCCATTTAGGAGTGGTTGCCGTAATTGCCAAATCTTTTGCAAGAATTCATGAAACCAACTTGAAAAAACAAGGAATGTTGGCGCTTACTTTTGCCAATGAAGCAGATTATGATAAAATTCAGGAAGATGATGAATTTAATTTTATAGATTTGGTGGACTTTGCTCCCGGCAAACCGCTAACAGTAGAGGTGGTTCATAAAGACGGTTCTAAAGATGTTATTAAAGTGAATCATTCTTACAACGAACAACAAATCGAGTGGTTTAAAGCCGGTTCGGCTTTAAATCTTATCCGTAAGCAACAAAAAGCCACCGCGTAGATAAGGTCTTTTATAGGGGGCGGAGCTGCTTTGAAAAAGCAGCTCCGCCCTTTCTCTTAAGTAAAAACGGAATTTAATTTTTAATATCTTGGTAGTAAACTGTTTATATTGCTTGGATATAAGAAGTTTTAAACAGCTTAAAAAAAATAGTTGAGCTACATAAAAAAATATTACCTTTGCAAACCAATTAGAGAAACAATACCTGAATTATGAAACGGACTTTTCAACCATCAAACAGAAAGAGAAGAAACAAACACGGATTCAGAGAAAGAATGTCCACTAAATCCGGCCGTCAAGTGTTAGCTCGAAGAAGAGCAAAAAGAAGAAAAAAATTAAGTATTTCAGACGAACCGCGTCATAAACAATAAATCATTGGCTATTCATTTATCCGATATAAAAGGGGTTTCAGTTTTTGAAACCCCTTTTTTTTGAATCAAAAAAACAGTAAAAAATGCCCAAAGACAATTCCATCAAACACGTACTCATCATAGGAAGCGGTCCTATCATTATAGGCCAAGCTTGCGAATTTGATTACTCCGGCTCTCAAGCTGCAAGGTCTTTAAAAGAAGAAGGAATAAAAGTTACTTTAATCAACTCTAATCCGGCAACAATAATGACCGACCCTATTACTGCCGATAATGTGTATTTATTGCCGTTGGAATCGGAATCTATTCGCAAAATCTTAGAAGAACACCCCGATATAGATTGCGTATTGCCGACAATGGGCGGGCAAACTGCCTTGAATTTAGCTATACAATGTCAAGACCTGGGAATTTGGGAAGAATTTAATGTTCGGCTCATAGGCGTAAATATTGATGCCATAAATATTACCGAAGACAGAGAGCAGTTTCGCAAGTTGATGGAGCAAATAGGCGTGCCGATGGCTCCTCAAGCCACTGCCAAATCTTTTTTAGAAGGAAAAGAAATTGCTCAGGAATTTGGCTTTCCGTTATGTATCAGAGCATCTTATACTTTAGGGGGAACGGGAGCATCTATTGTGTACAATCAAGAAGAATTTGACAAACAACTCAACAGAGGATTACATCTTTCGCCTATTCACGAAGTGATGATAGACAAGGCGTTAATTGGCTGGAAAGAGTTTGAGTTAGAATTATTAAGAGATAAAAACGATAACGTAATTATTATTTGCTCCATTGAAAATTTCGACCCTCTGGGTATTCATACGGGAGATTCCATAACCATTGCCCCCGCATTAACCTTGGCAGATACCACATATCAGAAAATGCGCGATATGGCTATTAAAATGATGCGTTCCATCGGAAATTTTGCAGGAGGATGTAACGTACAATTTGCCGTATCGCCCGATGAAAAAGAAGAAATTATCGCTATTGAAATTAATCCCAGAGTTTCCCGTTCTTCCGCTTTGGCTTCTAAAGCAACCGGATATCCCATTGCCAAAATAGCCGCAAAACTTGCTATCGGATATACGCTTGATGAACTTCAAAATCAAATAACAAAAACTACTACGGCATATTTTGAACCTACTTTGGATTACGTAGTAGTGAAAATTCCCCGCTGGAATTTCGATAAATTTCAAGGAGTAGATAAGGAGTTAGGATTGCAAATGAAATCGGTGGGTGAGGTAATGGCTATTGGGCGTTCTTTTCAAGAAGCATTGCAAAAAGCCTGTCAATCGCTTGAAATTAAACGAAACGGATTGGGAGCAGACGGGCGCGAATGGCG
>CAZLMS010000053.1:0-10557 GCA_964560645.1 uncultured Flavobacteriales bacterium
ATGTATTGGCTGCGATAATGGAGAGGAATATAAAAGAGAATATAATTTAATGCCACGTCAATCCATTGAAGCCGCATGCAATGACAGAAATGATTTGCAAGTAACAATCAGAATGATAGATATTCCCGGCGCAAAGTCGAAACTTGAAAAATTTGAAATTGAAAACATTCAAGTAGATGAGATAAAAAGATAAAAATGAAGGCGGTAAAATATATTTTTTCATTAGTTGTAACAATTTCGTTTTTAGCTCAAAGAACACAAGCTCAGCCGGCACAGTGTTCGGTGTCCATAGCAGCATCATCTACCAACATATATTGCGGGCAGTCTGTGGACATGACCGCTTATGGGCAAGGAGCAAACGTGTTGCTTAGTAACGACTTTAATGACGGAACGGTAGGTACGGGGTGGTCTTCCACGCAATCCGCTACATTTACCAATCCGTGCAGCCCTTCCGGCGTGGACGGAACAATTCATTTATGGATGGGTGATGCTTCTCCGGACCCTCGGGATTTAACCACAGTGCCTTTTGATTTAACGCCCGGAGGAACAATATGCTTTGACATGATGTATGCTACACAAGGAGGAGCTGCCCCTTGTGAAGGACCTGATTTGTCTGATGAAGGGGTACATTTACAATATTCTACAGACGGCGGAGCCACATGGACAGATATTGCATACTTTGACCCTAACGGAGGGTATGACCCAACCCTTACCACATGGAACAATTATTGTTTTGCTATTCCTGCAGGAGCGCTTACGCCTAATACCATTATCCAATGGCATCAAGACGCATCTTCGGGAACTTGTTGTGACCACTGGGGAATAGATAACGT
Source organism: uncultured Flavobacteriales bacterium (assembly GCA_964560645.1). GTDB lineage: Bacteria > Bacteroidota > Bacteroidia > Flavobacteriales_G > NORP312 > CAZLMS01. The sequence goes on from CAZLMS010000053.1 coordinate 834, forward strand.
AGAAATTATTCTAAATACATATCCATATTATTATGAGTGGCAAAATGATATGTATGTAGGGCAAACTCACCCCACGGTAACGCCTAATAGCGATACTACGTTTACCGTGTTATATACCAATGGAGTGGATGATTCTTGCTATGCTTCCGTAAACATTAACTTAATAGAGCCGAACATCACGGTAACCGCCTCCGGGGCAACTACGGTATGTCCCGGTGTTTGTGTTACGCTTACGGGATCAGGACAACAAGAAGTATATCAAGAAACCCCGACACCGGTGACCCAATCTGTTTCTCCGGGAAGCAATATTGCCGGAGGACTTTTTTCTTCGGGAACAACTACTTCTACCATAAATGTAAGTGGAGTAGGAGTAAGTACGGTAAGCACAGGGGTATTGCAATCTGTTTGCATGAACATTTCACACCCTTATGATGCGGATTTGGACATTTATTTAACATGCCCCAGCGGGGTGCAATTGGAATTAACTACAGGTAACGGAGGAAGCGGAGATAATTATAATCTAACATGTTTTGATATTAATGCCACAACTAATATTACTTCAGGATCTCCTCCGTTTAATGGTTCTTTTGTGCCGGAGGGAGGAAGTCTGTTGGCGTTTAATGGTTGTCCGGTAAACGGTACATGGATATTGGAGGTAACCGACAACTCTTGGCCGGATGACGGAACCTTAAACTCTTGGTCTCTTACTTTTATGGATACTGTGGTAGGTTATGGGGTTCAGCCGGTTACCGATTTTTCATGGCAACCGACCACCGGTATGACTGGTGGAACCACTTCTAACCCGGTGGTTTGCCCTACCAGCACAACTACCTATACACTTACGGCTACAGCTAATCATAATTGCAATAGTGACCAGGCGTCGGTAACAGTTGTTGTTACAACACCCTTTACGGTTTCAAGCTCTATTACTCCGGCAAATTGTACCTCGGCAGATGGAGCTGTTGATATAACCGTTTCTTCGGGTTCGGGAAATTATACTTATCAATGGTCAACGGGAGCCACAACGGAAGATTTGAGCAATGTTCCGTTTGGGAACTATTTTGTAACAATAACAGACAACACGCTTGGATGTTCGGATATCATTAGTTTTACGGTTCCGTCAAATAGTGATATTTCTATTACGGGCTTTTCTGCACAAGATGTTTCTTGCAATGGAGGAAGCGACGGAGAGATTACGGTAAATGTTTCGGGAAGCGGGGCGCCGTTTACCTTTCAATGGGATGCTGCTGCAGGCAACCAAACGGGAAATCCCGCAACAGGTCTTTCTGCAGGGACGTATTTTGTAACAGTTACAGACAATTTCGGTTGTAAAACAGCAGGAAGTTACAGTGTTTCTGAACCATCGGCATTGAATATTTCCACTACATTTACTAATGTTACCTGTAATGGAAACAATGATGGAACAGGTTCAGTAGTTGCCGGAGGAGGTACTTCCCCATATAACTACACATGGAATAATGGTTCAAACTCCTCTGCAATTACAGGTCTTTCTGCAGGCGTTTATTCTGTAACGGTTACTGATTTTAACGGATGCGAAGCATCTTCATCAGGGTCTGTAATAGAACCTCCGGCAATGAGTTCCACCGTAACCAACACCAATGTTTCATGTAACGGTTTTTGTGATGGAACAGCATCCGTGAATGTACAAGGAGGTCTAACACCATATAGCTATCAATGGGACGACCCGCTTAATCAAACCTCTCCCAATCTTACAGGTCTTTGTGCAGACACTTTACGCGTTACCATTACTGACGCAGTAGGATGTGTTCAGATAGACAGTATAAAAATATTACAGCCGGCAGGCATGCTGTACAACACGTCTTTTACAGATGAAACGTGTTCATCTTCAAATGGCTCGGCAACTATTTACGGAGTGTCGAACGGCACACCACCGTATTCTTACAGCTGGAATACAGGCGAAACAACTCCTAATATTTCAGGATTGTCGGCGGGAGTATATACGTATACCATTACAGATGATAACTCTTGTACGAAAACAGGAGCGATTACCGTGACGGATCACCCATCACCAGTGTTTACTTATACAGTTGCAGATGTATTATGTAACGGGCAATCTAACGGCAGTATAAATGTTTCCGTTTCAGGAGGAGAAATACCCTATTCGTATTCTTGGTCATCGGGAGAAACGGTAGAAGACGTTTCAAGTTTAGCAGCCGGAAATTATTCGCTAACTGTTACAGACGTAAACAATTGCACGGTGTCAGGAGGTATTTCTGTTTCTGAACCGCCTGTATTAAGTGTGACTATATCCTCTTATTCTGATGCTTCTTTACCTGGTGCAAGTGATGGAAGTGCTACGGCATCAGCAAATGGAGGAACACCCTCATATAACTACCAATGGAACGATCCTTTTAATCAAACCTCTGCTACAGCGAATAATTTACCTGCGGGAACATATACGGTAACAGTTACGGATGCCAATGGCTGTCAGGCTACTACAAGCGTAACCATTACAGAACCCGGAAATTTTACGGTTGTAGCCATGGGGACAGATCCGCTTTGTAATGGCGGACAAGGAAGTGCAGTCGCAAATGTAATGGGAGGATTATCTCCTTATGTATATGTTTGGTATGATGACAACTCCGTGAATATTGGAGCTGTTAATTCTCCATCTGTTTCAGGTCTTATGCCCGGCGTTTATTTTGTAGAAGTAACGGATGCCAACGGCGTAACGAATAGTAGTAATTTTATTACCATTTCTGAACCTTCTGCAATTTCTGTCTCTTTATTATCGTCTAGAGATGCTTTATGCTATGGTTCCAGTGACGGACAAGCAACGCTTTCGGTAACCGGAGGAACATCGCCATATCTATTCAGTTGGAACAACGGGGAAACCGGCCCTTCTTCCACGAGCTTGCCGGCAGGAAATTATTTTATTACCGTGACGGATGACCACGGCTGTAACGAATATTTTTCCGTAAACATTAACCAGCCCACAGCTATTACTTCATACATTACTGCTACCGATCCGCTTTGTTTTGAGGGAACGGACGGACAAGCTTCTGTATTTGTAAGCGGAGGAACTTCTCCGTATAGTTATTATTGGGAAAACGGACAAAATGGAATTACCGCTACAGGGCTTTCAGCGGGGATAACAATGGTCACGGTAACAGATGCTAACGGATGCCAACATATTACTCAAACGTCTCTTACGGATCCGCCGATTTTGATTTCTAATATCACTTCTGTTACGGAACCGAGTTGCTTTGGTTTTAATGACGGCATGATTTTTACCGACCATACAGGAGGAACAATGCCGTATTCTTTTTTATGGAGTAACGGCGCAACCACCCAAAACTTGTTTAATGCACCTTCGGGGTTATATAATTTAACGATTACCGATGCAAACGGATGTAAGAATACATTATCTCAATGGTTGAACAATCCTGCACAATTAACAGGGTCCATCGTAACGCAAGACGAAAGTTGTTTTGAGGCTTGTAACGGGCAAGCCACGGCTTTACCTTCGGGTGGGACCCCCCCTTATTCCTACCAATGGAATGCCGACGGACTTTTCCAAACCGGAGCAATGGCAACAAACTTGTGTACGGGAAATCCGGAAGTTACGGTAACAGATAATAACGGTTGTACCATTGTTCTTAACGGCGTAATTTCCGGTCCCCCGCAAATCCTGATAAACGTAACAACAACAGATGCTAATTGCGGACAAAGCAACGGGTCTATTCAAATAAATGTTTCCGGAGGAGTTTCTCCATATACTTATTTGTGGAATGATCCTCAAGGACAAACAACTTCTTTTGCTACCGGATTATATGCAGGGTGTTATAATGCGTATGTAACAGACAATTCGAATTGTTTACAGGACTCTACCATTTGTATCAATGATATTGAGGGACCAACCGTAAATGTAACGGGAGTTCAGGATGTTTCTTGCTTTGGATATTCAGACGGATATATCAATATAAACATTCAAGGGGGGGTTAATCCATATACCATTTCTTGGACAAATGAAACAGAAAACACGCCCTTACCGGCATTTAATAATTTACAAGCGGTTTTCAATTTGGAGTCGGCAGTTTATTCTGCAGTAGTAACAGATAATGCCGGATGTATAGCCTCTGTTTCTCAATTGATAGACCAACCGGATTCCATTATTACTTTCCCGTCTTCCACTCCGGTGAGTTGCAACGGCGGAAACGACGGAACGGCAAAAGTTTTAGTAGCCCTGGGAACACCACCATATACATATTTATGGGATGATTCTCAAAATCAAACAACCGTCCAAGCTACAGGGCTTACAGCCGGAACTTATACGGTGATTATTACGGACAATAATAATTGTCAGCAAGCTGTTGATGTGGTTGTTACCGAGCCTACGCCGATAGAAGCATCCTTGAATGCTTACGATGTAAATTGCTTTGGTGCTTGTGACGGAAGTGTTGTGGCAAATGTTTCGGGAGGAACACCTCCGTATAATTATTATTGGTCTCCTTCATTAAACAATAATGCATCCAATTTTAACCTTTGTGCGGGAAGTTATTTTCTTACGGTGGAAGACGCTAATTTATGCTCAACCACATTATCAACTACCGTAAATGAACCGCCGTTGCTTACGGCTCAAATATCGATGACTCCGTCCACATGTTCTTCCGATAACGGAACGGCAACTGTGTATAATGTTTCGGGAGGAAAACCGCCATATACCTATCAATGGACAAACACAACATTAGAAACAACCCCGACTTTAACGGGTGTTTTTAGCGGATACTACTGTGTGGAAGTTCAAGACGCGGGAAATTGTCAAATAAATCTTTGCGTTAGTGTTACAGACCTCCCGTCGCCAAATATTACGGACATTACGGTTACAAAGCCGTTATGTTACGGGCAGTCAAACGGAACGGCAACTGTTTTGGTACAACCGGGAGGCTCTTCCGTAATAAACTATCAATGGAATGACCCGTTAAATCAACAAACACAAACTGCATCTGATTTGGAAGGAAATACAATCTATACGGTAACCGTCACGGATGCTAACGGTTGTACCGATGTAATGAGCAAGTTTGTAGGAGAACCGCCTGTATTAAACACTATTGGAGATTATTTATCCTTGTGTTACGGACAAACCGGCACTTTTTGGGGATTAGGTTCAGGTGGAACACCGCCGTTAAGCATTTCGTGGGCAGGAAACTCTGCTTGGGATAATATTTTTGGTCCGCATACTTTGCTCTTTTACAATGATACGATATTCCAATTCACAATTACAGACAGTAAGGGATGCTACAAAACAGACAGCGTGGTAGTAGAAGTTTCTCCCGCATTGGAATTAGTAACAACGTCCTACGACTCGATTTGTTTGGGAGACAATGTGATATTAACAGCTTCTGCAAGTGGAGGTTTGGGTGTAAGCAGTTATGTTTATACTTGGTTTGGAGATAATACCACACGAACGGATGTAGGAGTGGCAACATCTACGCAAACATTTTCTCCAGCGGCGTCTGACAGCTATTTTGTATCATTAACTGACGGCTGTTCTGAGCCGGTGATGAAGGAAATACCCGTAGTAGTAATGCCTTTACCTTCGCCGGCAATATATCCGTTTTTAAATGCAGGATGTCCTCCGCATACGACACCAATTTCAAGCCAACAAGGAGCTGTTGATATAGTCCTTTACAAATGGGATTTTGACGGAGACGGCATTCAAGACACCGCTTCGGCATCTAATCTAATGGAATGGACTTATGAAAATACCGGCATTTATGATATTGTGGTAACAGCCGTTTCTGATTTTGGATGTGAGAATACAATTATTCAACCTCAGGCAATAACGGTATACCCGAAACCGGACGTAGTATTTAAATCAAATCCTGACGAGTATGCTTTGATTACCGGACCTTATTTTGAGTTTGATGCTCGAGAAACAGTAGATATTACGGACACTTTATATCTGAGCTGGGAATTTGGAGACGGGTTCGGCGACAAAAACATTTATCAAACCTCTCATACCTATAATGACACAGGGTTTTATACGGTATCTTTAGTAGGTATCAATGAGTTTAATTGTATAGATACAGCCACAAAAACTATAGAAGTAAAACCGGATGTGGCATTGTATATCCCCAATGCGTTTACACCCAACAATGACGGCATTAATGACACATTCTTCCCCGAAGGCGTGGGAATAGATTGGAGAGACGGAGAATTTACTTTTTATGTATTTGACCGGTGGGGCGAATTAATTTTTAAATCGCAGTCTCGAAACAATCCCTGGGATGGTATAGCCCATGAAAAAGGAGGTTCTAAAATTGTTCAAAGCGGAGTATATGTATGGAAAATAGAAGCAACAACATACGAAGGAAGAAAAATCAATAAAAAGACAAAACTCCCTCTCTCCGGGCAAGTAGTGTTATTGAAGTGATTTGCATATATTCCCAAAACTTATCCCTATGCAAGCCGGCAGAAAAGATACAAAGGAGCACTTACAGGATTAAAAATTCTGAACAAGCCGAGTTTTTGTTATTCTGCTAACTTAAATCTTTTTAGTTCTTGGTATCTTGCCCCTTGCTTTTCTAAAAATGAACGGAATAAAATCAATTCATTTATCACAAGTTTTTGATTCGATACTTCCGGAAAAACGGGCTTGTAAAAGTAATGTGCTTTTTTAAACCTTGCAAGCGTTACGTGTGGTGTAGGACAACTTCTATAAGGATTTTCATTAAGCGTTCGGTTAATTTCTTCGTACATTTTTTGAAAGGCTTCATCCATCCGAAAATACATCCAAAACATATATGGCTTTTTTCCCGGCGAAAAATCAATTTTTTCTAATAACAAAAAATGCTTTTTATGACGAGTGCATATCTCTTTCAATACAGTGGAAATTTCCTGAATTTTATTATCAGGCACTTCGCCTAAAAAAGAAACCGTCAAATGTAAATTATGCGGCTTGACCCAACGCACCCCTTCCAATCGGGAGTTTTGCTTCTTAAACGACTCTGCTATTCGTATAAGTTCTTCAGATAAAGAAACACCAATAAAAATCCGCACTAATATTCAATTGAAAAGTCAATAAAATTTTTCATTGAACCTTCTTCCGTTTCCACATAATCGACTTCTGCCTTTTCCGGTCCTTGTTTACACCATTCTAAAAATTTATCAAGCTGGAAAGGAGTTCCTTCTGCTTCAATATATACACTTCCGTCAGGCTCGTTTCGCACAAAACCTTTTATTCCGATAAGCAATGCTGCTTCCAGAGTGCTTTTTCGGTAAAAAACACCTTGAACCTTTCCGTAAACTCTTATGTTTAAATGCTTTTTCATGCTAAAACAAAATTAAAAAAACAAAATAAAATATCCAAAAAAATCTTAATTCGGTTTTATTAAAAAATCTGAAAGATTGAAGAAAAACTTGTATTTTTGAAAAAACTGCATGAAAAATGACTCATTTAAAAGTTGGCGACCCCGCCCCGGATTTTGAAGCCAAAGACCAAAATGGAAACCTTGTAAAACTATCCGATTTTAAAGGCAAAAAAATTATTCTTTATTTTTATCCGAAAGATTTAACCCCTGCGTGTACGGCGGAAGCTATAAACTTGACCGAAAATTACGAAACACTTAAAGTAAAAGGTTATGAAGTTATTGGTGTAAGCACCGACGACGAAAAAAAACATCAAAAGTTCATCGAAAAATATAACATTCCTTATACGCTTATTGCCGATACCGACAAAAAAGTGGTAAATCTATACGGAGTGTGGGGACCGAAAAAATTTATGGGACGAGAATATGAAGGTATCCACCGTACCACATTTGTGATAGATGAAAACGGAATTATTGAAAAAATCATTGAAAAAGTCAATACCAAAGACCATACAAACCAAATATTAAACGACTAATCACTAAAACCATGACAGATATTGCAAAAGAAAAATTAAAAGCGCTACAAGCCACTTTACAGCAAATAGATAAAAGCTACGGAAAAGGCACGGTGATGCGCCTTGGTGACGGGGTGGTAGAAAATGTTCCCACTATCCCTTCCGGCTCTCTTACCTTAGATTTAGCTCTTGGTGTGGGCGGTTATCCTAAAGGTCGGATTGTTGAAATTTTCGGGCCCGAATCTTCCGGGAAAACAACTTTAGCCATTCATGCCATTGCTGAAGTTCAAAAACAAGGTGGAATAGCTGCTGTAATAGATGCCGAACATGCTTTTGACAGGTTTTATGCCGAAAATTTAGGTGTGGATACCGAAAACCTTCTTATATCTCAGCCCGACCACGGGGAACAGGCATTGGAAATTGCTGACAGTTTAATCCGGTCGGGAGCAGTAGATTTAATAGTCATTGACTCTGTTGCCGCGCTTACCCCAAAAGCCGAAATTGAAGGCGAAATGGGAGAATCTAAAATGGGACTTCAAGCCCGGTTAATGTCTCAAGCCTTGCGTAAACTCACTGCCGTAATCAATAAAACAAGCTGTACGGCAATATTTATCAATCAATTACGGGAAAAAATAGGAGTGAGTTACGGAAACCCTGAAACCACCACAGGGGGAAATGCGCTTAAGTTCTATGCTTCCGTTCGGTTAGACATCCGAAAAAGCACGCAAATTAAAAAAGGAGAAGAAGTGATAGGAAATCGTACGAAAGTTAAAGTGGTAAAAAACAAAGTTGCTCCGCCTTTCAAAAAAGCGGAATTTGATATTTTATACGGTGAAGGAATTTCCAAAATCGGTGAAATACTGGATATTGGAGTGGAAAAAGGGATTATTAAAAAAAGCGGGTCGTGGTTCAGTTATGGAGAGACTAAGTTGGGGCAAGGACGCGAAGCTGTAAAAAGTTTGCTTTCAGATAATCCCGAATTGGCAGAAGAATTAGAAACAAAAATCAGAGAAGCGCTCAAAAATCAATGAAAAACCCTTTACTGCAATATGTAATCGGGTTGGGTGTTAGTGTCGGGGTTTTGGCTTCATGCCAAAACCCCGAAAAATCCTTAAAAAATTCAGACAACAAAAACAAACCCTTTCCAAAAGATTCTTTAAAACAAGTTGCCGATAATAATCCGATTGATAATCTCAGTAGGCAAATTACGGAATCTCCCGATAATCCCAAATTATATGTTAAAAGAGCCAGGCTTTTTCTTCAAAACAATGACCTTGAAAATGCCGAAAAGGATGTACTAAGAGCACTGGAGGCAGACAGTTCTTTTTCCGATGCTTATGAGCTGCTTGCCGATATTGCCATTGCCTCCAAAGAAGGAAAAAAGGTAAAAAAATATTTGGAAAAAGCCATCGAAAAAAACCCGAAAAACATTTCTGCACACTTAAAATTGGCTCAATTGTATCTTGCTTTTGAAAATTTTGAAGATGCTCTTAAGTCGGTCAACGATGCACTTCAAATTGATATGTATAATGCGGATGCTTATTATTTGAAAAGTACAATTTTTTTAATCGCGGGTGATACCGCAAAAGCCATATCAAATCTTCAAACTGCTATAGAGCAAAACCCCGATTTTTACAAGGCATATGTGGATTTGGGATACATATATGCTCAGAAAAGAAACCCTTTGGCGTTAGAATACTATAATAATGCAATTCAAATTAACCCTACAAACCCTACGGCAATATATAACAAGAGCCTTTTTCTTCAAGAAACAGGAAATTATGAAAAAGCATTAGAAGGCTATGATTTAATCTTAAAAATCAACCCTAATGATTTTCGTGCTTATTACAATAAAGG
>CAZLMS010000054.1:0-10528 GCA_964560645.1 uncultured Flavobacteriales bacterium
ATTGTTGGCAAGAAGCAGATGCCGGAAATGGTACTACAGGACCTCAATCATACGGTTCAGGGTCATGGATGTCCGACGGATTTGCTAACAATGGTACAAGCGGAGCTGTTAAAATTAATCTTTATTCTACATTAAAATCTGATTGGTTAATTGCACCTTATGTGGTGTTGCCTTCCTCAAACACGTATATTTTGCAATATGATATTGCTTTTATGGCTTGGGGTTCAAGTACTACGACATCACCCATAGGAAGCGATGACAGTTTAATCGTATTTTTATATTCCAAAACCAATCAAACATGGGACACTCTTAAAGAATACCATGCCGGAAATACTGCAAACATCTCCGGAATCACCGAGCAGATTGACCTGGCTGCGTATGCAGGTGATACCGTTATGGTAGCATTCTGGGGAAGTGAAGGATCTGTTAATGACCTGGAAGACGTGGATATTTCTATTGACAATTTTGCAATCACTCCAACACCCCCTTGTTTTTATACAACTATTACAGCAAGTACTTCCGTTACCGATGATTTATGTGGAACAGGAGATGGAGGTGCAGTAATGGTAAACAATGTGTCAGGAGGGGCTACTCCTTATTCTTACAGCTGGTCTGACGGCTCTACAACATCCAATGTTACGGGATTGTCTGCAGGAACTTATACACTTACTATCACAGATGCCAACGGTTGTGAAGGAATGGAAACAGTAACCATATCTTCTGTAACACCTATTACAGCCTTTGTTACCGCTACAATGGCAAGCTGTGGAGCCAGCGACGGTTCTGTACAAGCTTTGGTAACCGGAGGTACTACTCCTTATTCTTATTATTGGATTGACTTTAATGGTACTCCCGTGGGTACAACACAAACAGTTACCGGCTTGTATGCGGGTGCATATATTCTAACTGTAACCGATGCAAATAATTGTACAGAAAATACCGGTGGACTAATTAATAATATTGGAGCTCCTACAGTAACAGCAGGCATGATGACATCAGTAACTTGTAACGGCGGTTCCGATGGTGCCGTGAATGTAACCGTAACCGGAGGTACAACACCATACTCTTATACATGGATAGATGTGGATGTTCTTTTACCGATTGGAACGACTCAAAGTGTAACAGGTCTTTATACGGGAAGTTATTTGGTTTCTGTGGTGGATGCCGGAGGATGTTTTAACTCCGCGATAACTTCTGTGTCTGAACCTTCAGAAGTTTCTGTAACGCCTGCTGTTACGGACGCGTCTGTGGTAGGAGGAACAGATGGAAGTATTACGGCAATGGTTAGCGGAGGTCTTCCTCCTTATTCCTACAGTTGGAGTAATGGAGCGACGACATCAACCATAACAGGTCTGTCGGCAGGAAATTATACTCTAACGCTTACCTATAACAACAGTTGTCCTTTTGTTACTGTAGTATCTGTAAGTGAGCCAAGTTGTGCAGGTTTTGGGGTGAGTATAACAGCTACAAATGTAACAACCTTAGGCGGTTCCGATGGTACTGCTACTGCAAACCCGTTTGGAGGAGTTGCGCCTTATTCTTATAGCTGGAGCAACGGTTCAACAAATATGATAGCAACAGGACTTGTAGCGGGAATATATACGGTAACCGTAACAGACAATGTATTGTGTACTACAACAGGTATGGTTACCATCGAAGAGGTGGATTGCAGCAATTTCACGGTTAGTGTTACCGGAACGGATGCTACTACAGTAGGAGGTTCTGACGGTACAGCGACGGCAACAGCATCCGGTGGTGCAACGCCTTATGTATATAATTGGAGTAACGGAGCAACAGGAATGTCTGTTACCGGATTAACCGCAGGTGTATATACAGTTACGGTTGCAGGAAATGCAGCTTGTATTGCTACGGCTGATGTAACCATAGGAGAACCAAGTTGTGCAGGATTTTCCGTAAGTGTAACTACTTCGGCAGCTACTTCTTCTACCGCTAATGACGGAACTGCTATGGCAAATGTGTCCGGAGGAACAGCCCCATATTCTTATACTTGGAGTAATGGTGCTACTGATATGTCAATTACAGGCTTATCCGCAGGTACCTATTCTGTTACCGTAACAGATAATGTGGGTTGTACAACAACGGCTTCCGGAAATGTTACAGTAAACCCCTGTACAGGATTTTCAGTTACGCCTGTCGTAACAGATGCCTCATCGCTAACAGCTGCAGATGGTGCTATCTCCTTAACTGTAAACGGAGGAACTTCTCCTTACAGCTATAATTGGAGTAATGGTGCAACAACACCTACAAATACAGGCTTGACTGTTGGTACTTATCAATATACGGTAACGGATGTTAATAACTGTACGGCAACAGGATTTGCAATGGTTTTTGCCACTACGGGAATGGCAAATGTAGCAGAAGACTTAAAAGTGAATGTATATCCGAATCCTGCGTCTTCTCAAATTACGGTTGAAACTAACTTGAATAATTTTGAAGTTTCCGTAGTAAACATGATTGGACAAGTGGTGTATAGAGAGAAATCAATTGCGAATAAATTAACGATAGATTTAGTGGTGGAAAACGGTGTTTATTTTGTGAATGTAGCAAAAGACGGAGAAATACGCAGATTAAAACTGGTGATAAGTAAATAACCTCAGTTGTCATATTAGGTAGATGATGATAATAGGGCTGCCTGAAAAGGCAGCCCTATTTGTTTCAAAACAACTTTAATTAAAATTTATTAAATTTGCCGTCCTTTTTAATTTATGAAAAAAGAATATTACAAACAATTTGTAATACCATTTACAGGATTAAAACAAGGATTACATGAGTTTGATTTTAAAATAGAAACCCCGTTCTTTGAAGATTATGAGGTTCATCAGAAAGTAAATGGTGCGGATGTTCATTTAAGCTTGTTGTTGGAGAAAAAATCTACTATGCTTATATTGAACTTTCGCTTTGAAGGAACGTTAAGAACAGAATGTGACAGGTGTATGGAAAACATGAACGTGCCGGTGTCATTTTCGGAAAAACTGATAGTGAAAACTGTCGGAGAAGATTTTTCTGATACCACGGAGGAAATAGTAACTTTAAAAAATTCGGATTGTGAAATTGATATAACACACTATATATACGAATATTTGAATTTACAACTTCCTCAACGTAATATTCACGACAAAGAACAAGATTGTAATCCCGAAATGTTAAAATACATAATAAATAATATCGAAGAAGAATAGTTGTTTCAATAATAAACAAATTAAAACTGATTAATTATGGCACATCCTAAACGAAAACAATCTAAGTCCAGAAGAGACAAGAGAAGAACACATTACAAAGCCACAGCTCCGACAATTACCACTTGCTCAAACTGCGGCAGTGCAGTGCAAATGCATCGAGTTTGTCCCGAATGCGGATATTACAGAGGGAAACAAGCCGTAGAAAAAGAAATAGCTCTTTAATTATTAAAGAGTTAATATGATTTTAGGCTTAGACGTAAATGGAGGAGATTTTGCTCCCGGTTCAACGATTAAAGGAGCATTAAAAGCACTCCCCATTTTGCGTAAAGAGGATATACAAATTGCTCTTATTGGCGACACATCGGCTTTTTTACCGGTATTAAAAGAAAACGGCGGTAAAGAAGAGGACTTTCTCATAATAGATGCACCCGAGCAAATAGGGATGAATGAACACCCTACAAAAGCATTTTCTAAAAAGAAAAATTCCAGTATTTTCATTGGATTTCATCTTTTAAAAGAAAAAAAAATAAACGCTTTTGCATCGGCGGGAAATACAGGGGCTATGCTTGTTGGCTCTATGTTTACCATAAGAGCAATCCCCGGAATTATTCGTCCGTGTATCACTTCCATTCTTCCTAAAGAATCCGGCGGAGTTAATATTATATTAGATGTAGGTGCAAATGCCGATTGCAAACCTGATGTGCTTTATCAATTTGGAATTCTGGGTTCTTTATTTGCCGAGTTTGTTTACAATATAAAAAACCCCAAAGTCGGTTTGCTTAATATTGGCGAAGAAGAAGAAAAAGGAAACCTTCTTACCCAAGCAACCTATCCGCTAATGAAAGAATCGTCGGATTTTAACTTTATAGGTAATGTAGAAGGAAGAGATATTTTCGGAGACAAAGTAGATGTGATTGTATGTGACGGGTTTACCGGCAATGTAGTGCTAAAAGAAGCGGAAGCATTTTATACATTGGTAAAGAGAAGAGGATTGGAAGATGATTATTTTGAGAGATTTAATTATGAAATTTACGGAGGAACCCCAATATTGGGAGTCAATGCTCCTGTAATTATCGGTCACGGCATCTCCAGCCCGGAGGCAATTAAAAATATGTTACTTTTATCAAGAGATACTGTTCTGGCAAACTTGTCGGAAAAAATCAAAAACCTTATTTCTAATGAGTGATAAAAAAATTACTGCAGCTATTACGGCTGTAAACGGATATGTTCCTGATTATGTGCTTACTAACCAAGAGTTGGAACAAATGGTTGATACTTCCGATGAATGGATTACTACTCGTACGGGGATAAAAGAACGACGAATTCTTAAAGGAAAAGACAAAGGCTCTACGGAAATGGCAGTGCCTTGTGTTCAAGGCTTGCTCGAGAAGAGAGGAATAGGGGCGGATGAAATTGAACTGATTATATATGCATCTGTAACACCGGATATGATATTTCCTGCATCTGCTAATATTCTGGCAGATAAAATAGGAGCGGTAAATGCATTCGGATATGATTTAAATGCAGCTTGTTCCGGATTTATATATGCTCTGGATACAGCAAGTAAGTTTATAGAGTCCGGAAAATATTCCAAAGTATTGGTTGTAGGGTGTGATAAAATGTCTTCCATTATAGATTATGAAGACCGTAAAACATGTGTAATCTTTGGTGACGGCTGCGGAGCAGTATTGTTAGAACCTAATTATGAGGGTTATGGAATACTGGACAGCATTTTGCGAAGCGACGGTTCGGGAAGAGTACATCTACATCAAAAAGCAGGAGGTTCTATGCGCCCTCCTACCATAGAAACAGTTAAAAATAAAGAACACTACGTATATCAAGAAGGGCAGGCGGTATTTAAATTTGCCGTAACCAGAATGGCAGAAGTAGCTGCAGAAATTGTCGAAAGAAATCATTTGAAGCCTGAGGATATTGCTTGGCTTGTTCCTCATCAAGCTAATAAAAGAATAATTGATGCCACTGCCAGACGGGTGGGGTTACCTGAAGAAAAAGTAATGTTGAATATTCACAAGTACGGAAACACGACGAATGCCACTATACCCCTTTGTTTGTGGGAATACGAGAAGCAATTAAAGAAAGGCGATAACCTTATCTTGGCAGCCTTTGGCGGTGGTTTCACATGGGGGGCTATATGGATTAAATGGGCTTATGACTCCAAATAAAAAAAGTATTATTTTTACCCCAAAAATTTTGTTATGAACTTAAGCGAAATTCAATCTTTAATCAAATTTGTGGCAAAGTCCGGCGTAAGTGAAGTAGAACTGGAAACAAAAGATTTTAAAATTACCATTAAATCCGGTAA
The DNA here is from genome assembly GCA_964560645.1 of uncultured Flavobacteriales bacterium. Lineage (GTDB taxonomy): Bacteria > Bacteroidota > Bacteroidia > Flavobacteriales_G > NORP312 > CAZLMS01. The sequence goes on from CAZLMS010000054.1 coordinate 5,524, forward strand.
GGGAGAAGTTGAAAAAGTAATACAACCCATTGCGGTTTCCCAACCAATGCCTGCAATGCCGGCTTCAACTCCTGCACCCGCACCGGCTCCGCAACCGGCTCAATCAGTTGCTCCTGAAAAAACAGACGAAAAATCTAAACCGGAAAAAACCGAAGACGAATCTAAGTATATAACCATTAAATCTCCTATGATTGGAACTTTCTACAGAAGCCCAAATCCTGACTCTCCTCCATTTGTAAACGTGGGAGATACCATTAAGCCCGGAGATACGGTTTGTATTATTGAAGCAATGAAGTTGTTTAATGAAATTGAATCTGAAGTTTCCGGAAAAATTGTAAAAGTATTGGTTGATGATGCTACCCCCGTGGAATATGATCAACCGTTGTTTTTAGTAGATCCCTCTTAATTTCGAGAGCGGAAATTCTTTTTTTCATCCGTTAAAACATATATTATGGCCAAAAAAGATAAAAAGCCATTCAAGAAAATCCTTGTAGCTAATAGAGGCGAGATAGCTTTGCGAGTTATACGAACATGCAAAGAAATGGGTATTCCAACCGTAGCTGTTTATTCTACGGCAGATAGAGACTCTTTACCTGTTCGTTTTGCCGACGAAGCCGTTTGTATAGGACCTGCCTCATCAAGCGAATCATATTTATCTATTCCCAATATTATTGCGGCAGCAGAAATTACTAATGCCGATGCAATTCATCCCGGTTATGGATTTTTGTCGGAAAATGCTAAATTCTCCAAAGTATGCGCAGAAAACAATATTAAATTTATCGGAGCAACCCCCGAGCAGATAAGTGCAATGGGAGATAAATCTTCGGCTAAAGCCACTATGAAAAAAGCCGGAGTGCCTACTGTACCCGGTTCGGACGGATTGTTAGAATCATTGGAACAAGCAAAACAAATTGCCGAAGAAATAAAATACCCTGTAATGATGAAAGCTACGGCGGGAGGAGGAGGAAAGGGAATGCGTGTGTGTTGGAACGAGGAAGAACTGGAAGAAGCGTGGCATTCGGCACGCCAAGAAGCCGCAGCTGCTTTTGGAAATGACGGAATGTACATGGAAAAATTCATAGAAGAACCCCGTCACATTGAAATTCAAATTGCCGGAGACCAATATGGAAATGTTTGCCATCTTTCCGAAAGAGATTGTTCCATTCAACGGCGTCATCAAAAATTAGTGGAAGAAACCCCCTCTCCTTTTATGACAGACGAGCTTCGCGAAGCCATGGGACAAGCTGCAATTAAAGCTGCAAAAGCCGTAAATTATGAGGGTGTGGGAACAGTAGAATTTCTGGTAGATAAACACAGAAACTTCTACTTTATGGAAATGAATACCCGTATTCAGGTGGAGCATACCATTACGGAAGAAGTGATTAACTATGATTTAATTAAAGAACAAATACTAATCGCGTCAGGTGAAAAAATTTCCGGAAAAAATTATTATCCTCAATTACATTCTATTCAATGTCGAATAAATGCAGAAGACCCTTTTAACGATTTTCGTCCGTCACCCGGAAAAATTACTAACTATCACGCCCCGGGTGGTCACGGGATAAGAATAGATACACATATTTATGCGGGATACACTATTCCTCCTTATTACGACAGCATGGTTTCCAAACTCATAACTGTTGCCCAAACCAGAGAGGAAGCTATACGAAAAATGCAAAGAGCATTAGAAGAATATGTGATAGAAGGTATTAAAACTACCATTCCCTTTCATCAGGAGCTTATGAAAAACGAGGACTTTAAGAAAGGTAATTTTACCACGAAATTTATGGAAAGTTTCTGGACTCATTAAGAGGGAGACAGCACCTTTTATCGTGTTTTTCTTCCGGCTAAGACCGCCATGGGGATTCTTGGCAATTCTCCGCGAGAGGTTAAAAAACGTTAAAAACAGCAAATAACAAACAAATATCATTTTCCAAGTATTTTGTTTTCTAAAATGATATTCCTAAATTTGCTCAAAAAACAAAAGCTATGAGAAAATTTTACATTCTGGTATCATCATTCATAATGTCAGTGAGCTTATATGCTCAAACCAATTTTGATTTTGAGTCATGGACCGGCATCGTTCCCGACGGATGGGAAAGCTACAATGACTTTGCCTCTTATGGAGTTCCGCAAACTGTTTTTCAAGAAACTGCAAACCCTGGAGAAGGATTGTCTTCCGCACGATTGGAAACTGTTTATTGGTCCGGGGGTGTAATGTTTGGATTGGATACTTTAAAAGCTTATGTACGGCAATCATTTGCTTATACTCAAAAGCCCAACCGACTTGATTTAAGAGTAATTGCTAATCCGCAAGCAGGAGACCAAAATGCTATAATAGTACTTTCTACAAAGTGGAATGCATCAACCAACTCGCAAGACAATGTGGGAGTAGGAGTTCTGTTGTTTGATGCTCCAACATCAGGTTGGATAGACACTTCCGTAACAATCTCTTATACTATGCCTGACACTCCGGATTCGATGACTGTAATTGCTACTTCCAGTGCAGCAGGTATTTTTGGAAACGGACAGGGGGTAGGTGCGGCAAAAATAGGCTCTCAATTATACATAGATTCTCTTGTTTTAAATCTTACGGCTCCTTGTTCCGTACAACTTTTTCCCTATAGCCAAAATGATTTGTGCAGTAGTGGAAACGGTGTTGTAGGAGTTTATGCAATAGGCATGTCTCCTTATACTTATACTTGGAGTAACGGCGGAACTACCGATGTTATGACAGGGCTAAGCGGTGGAACATATTCCGTAACCGTAGAGGATGCTAACGGATGTTTTGGATATGAAACCATTTCTATAACATCAACTCCTCCTATGACAGTAACAGCAAGTTCAACACCCGTTTCCGTATGTGGAGCTTCTGACGGAACTGCTACGGTAAATGTAACCGGAGGAGTGACTCCTTATGCCTATAATTGGGCTTCTTTAAACGGGACTTCCTACGGAACAACTCAGACTATTACCGGACTTCCTCAAGGCGGATATTTAGTAACCGTAGTGGATGCAGCCGGCTGTATGGATGGAGACGGTGTTGCGGTAAATGCAAACGGTGGTCCTCAAGTCGGCGTGTCTGTAACGGATGTTTCATGTAACGGAGCTTCCAATGGTGTAGCAGTGGCATACGTAACAGGAGGAACAGGACCTTATACTTATTCTTGGGAAGCTTTAGCAAATCCGTCTTATTCGGCAAGTACATCTTCTATCTCAGGGTTAGTTCCGGATGTGTATGTGGTAACCGTAACTGATGCCAACGGATGTGTGGGCGTAGGAGGAGAAACGGTAAATGAACCGGATCCTTTAATGATTAATGTGTCCTCTACAAGTGTTACCTCTACGGGTGGAAATGACGGAACTGCTACAGCGAGTGTAAGCGGAGGTACAACTCCTTATTCTTACAGTTGGAACAACGGGGCTACAATATCTGTAATCACAGGACTTTCTGCCGGAACTTACACAGTAACCGTAATGGATGCCAACGGATGTACTCAATCAGCTTCCGTATCTGTTTCAGAGCCATCGGTAGATTGTTCAACATTCTTTGTTACTGTTACTTCTACGGATGTAACAACATGTGGAGGTAGTGACGGTTCAGTTACGGCAATTCCCTCCGGAGGGACATCTCCGTACAATTATATTTGGACAAATTTAACCGGAAATACGGTAGGAACTACAGCTACGGTGACAGGGTTGGCACAAGGCGGGTATATGGTAACCGTTACTGATGCTAACGGATGTTTTGCAAGCAATGGGGTAGCCGTGAATTCTGCGAACGGTCCGCAAGTAACCGTAACCTCAACTTCTGTAACTTGTGCAGGCGGAAGTGACGGAACTGCTACTGCTATTGTTACAGGAGGAACAACTCCTTACACCTATAATTGGACAGCTTTGAACAATACTTCTTTCTCTGCTACAGGTCAAACTATTACAGGACTGTCTTCAGATATATACGTAGTTACGGTAACTGATGCTAACGGGTGCAGCGGAGGAAACGGTACTTTTGTAGACCAACCTTCTGCTATTTCTCTTACGGCTACCGTAACGGATGTTTCAGTGGCGGGAGGTAGTGACGGAAGTATTTCTGTTTTTGCTCAGGGGGGAGTATCTCCTTATTCTTACAGTTGGAACAATGGAGCAACTACAGCGACAATTACCGGATTGTCTGCCGGAAATTACATGCTCCAGTTGACAGATGCTAACGGTTGTTTGGCTACATGGCAAGGAGTTGTAAATGAACCGGGAACTACAATCTCATGTAATGGTTTTGGTGTAACGCTTACTGCTACGGATGTAACGACACAAGGAGGAAGCGACGGTGCAATATCTTCTACGGTAGCAGGAGGGACAACCCCTTATACTTACAATTGGAGTAACGGACAAGCCACACCTTCTCTTAGCGGTTTATTTGCAGGTACCTATTCCCTTACTGTTACTGACGCCTACGGCTGTGTGGCAACGGCAACGGCTGTGGTAAATGATGGTCAAGCGCCTTCTTATGTGCAAGATAACACATTGCAAAGAACAAAAGTCTTTCCTGTACCGGCTCGGGAACAGCTTGTTATTCAAACAGGCTTAAATAAGCCTGTGGAATATCAAATTATTAACTCTCTGGGACAAACAGTGGTAAAAGGGTATGTAGTATCTCAGAAAAATGTTGATGTAAGCCAATTGGCAAGAGGGTCCTATATCCTGTCATTGAACAATAATACCGATTACCATAAAATTAAAATTACCTTGATAAAATAAACCTACTTTTGTCTTAAAATAAACGTGTTATGAAAAAACTTTTATGCGGATTAGCTTTAATGACGCCTGTTTTGTTAAATGCTCAGATTACCATAGATTCTACTGATTTTGCTATAAAAGGCGATACAGTGGCTTTTGCCGTGGATTCATTTCCCGGATATACCGTTGGCGGCTCGGGTATGCAAACTTGGGATTTTTCTAATCTTACCATAGAAACTTATGACACTTTGTTCTTTAAAGACACCATAGG